>JAFAEB010000108.1 GCA_023424235.1 Bacillota bacterium | reverse complement strand
TAATAGAATTCATATCTAGTTCGGGTGGTGCAATTACAGAATTCTCAAAATCCAACAATGATATAATCATTCCTTCATTCCACAATAAATTATCCGCTGTAATATCACCATGATTCAATACTGGTTTTACTAATGACTTACTTGTGTAAAACTGTTCAAATAGTTTTTTCATACGTTGACTCTGCTCTCTAGTAATCAGATTTTCATCGAAATAACGATCTATCGATGACATTGATAATTCCTTTGATAATTTGTTATACCATGGTGTTTTTTTCACTAACGAATCAACCTTAGTAACATCAACTGAATGTACAGCATTTACTATATTTATTATCTGCTTTATGGACGATAATCGTTCTTCAAAACTTAATGAATTCCAAACTTCGCTTAGTGGTTTCCCTGTGATTCGTTTAGACAGGCTCCACTCGAAACCTTCTGTTCTTCCAACTGCGATATTCTCAGGATAACCTACTTCTTTTGGTAAATATCTCGATAACATGACTTCACGAGTAATTCTGTCACTATCTTTATTTAACGATAGCCGTAATACCTTATCTTTATTAAACCAAACTACATTTGTCCATCCACCTGCACGTTTTGCATCCTTAAATTCTAAGTTATATGTATGAAATATTTCTTGAGCTATTCTTTCGTAGATTTCCATTGTCCCTCTCCAATCGTATTAATAAAATGTAATTATTCACTTAGTTCACTTAATAAAAAATAAAGGGAAGTAATATATTTTTATAGTTCTATCTCTCTTCTTCATACAATCCCACCTTTTAAATTTTGCTATAATAGATACGTTTTTGAAAACAAGAGTGAATCATCATCAACAGCCATTGAATTGCTAATATATGTATACTAAATATATCACTAAATGGATATTATTTCAGATAATAATAATAGAATATTATCTTTTATGACATGAATAATAGAAAGAAACGACTAAACTAATTATAGTTTTATAGATAGTTTGTAATAAATTAACCGACATTACAAGGGTGTTTTCAATTGTCGTTTTAGCTGTTTTGTGGTTTTTATAACCATAAGAAAAAATAAAAGAATATAAAAACCAGGTTATCTGATCTTTATATTCTATAATCAATACTTAATGAGAACTGATAATGTCCCATTTTAAACATAATGGGACTCTGATTTAATTCGTAATTGAGAAAGATTGTGAATTAAATTATGTTCGTCTTATGATTTTTCCTAAATAATATATGCCAAATATCCTCACCAATAAACCCGCACTTTCGATATATTATTTCTGGTTTTGTTTTATTGTTAACCATGCCTGAAACTGTTGAAAAATCAGCTCTTCCTTGCATTCGTTGTAAATTTTCATTTAGAATGGTTGAAGCAATGCCAATGCATCTGTACTCAGGTAAAACTTGCATCCATTCAATTATAGCCTCTTTAGCAACCTTATCATAATCAGTAATAATTGCTCCAATCATTATGCCATCTTTATAAATTGCTGTCCATAAGTCAGGTGCATAAACTTCTGTTCTTGTCCATCCATTAACTTGTTCAATATCTACTTTTATTCCAAGATGTGTGTAAGAGTTATTAATTAATTCTACTAATTGTGGGAATTGAGATTTAGTTATCGTATTTATACGAAATTCAGGCTGTAATTCATATTTATCGACCTTCTTTAAATTGTGTTTAAATCGAAAATATTCTGTGTCATTGTACTCACGTAGCAAATCTACTGAAAAGTCTTTGTCATGTATTATTTTCATATGCTCTGGTATATTAATTTTTTGTGATTTCCAATATGGTATGGACAAAAGACCACAAGGATTTTCCCAATAATCTTGTAATGTCATTTTTACTTTTTCCTTCCAAAATATTTCTTTTAATTCGTTAACGATAACGATTTTGACTCTTTTGAGCAATAATGCGTATTAATTTTTTTGTATTTGGTCCAAAATGGCATTAATAATCCAGTAAGTACTGCATATATAATAAATGTATAAATAAAATAACTTGATCGGTAAAGAAATACTGCATTTATTGATAATACACCTTTACATTGCTAATATGTGTAGCTTAAATATGCTCTTTTGCGGGGCTAAGCATTAGAAAAATGTATTAAATCAAGTTCAAAATTGTTTCGTTTAAATCCATTTTCTTCTATATGTGTTTGTTTTAATCCAATTTTCATCAATACAGCTGCACTTGCTGGATTTTCAGATACTGCTTCTGCTTTAAAAATGGCATTTGTGTATTCATTCAAAACATAATGCATTATTGCACTCGCTGCTTCGCTTGCATAACCACACCCCCAGTGAACTCGAGATATTTGATAATAAAGCCCATAAACAAAATTTCCTTTATCCATACAAATGCAACCAACCATACCAATAGCTTTATTATTCAACAGAATAACAAAGCGGTCTATGAAATCTTTGTCTGTCCGATTTATCTGATGTTCAATTAAGTTAATACATTCATTAATGGTGGTCAATAAAGGTGTAAATGTATATTTTATTACTTCAAAATCGCTCCATAGTTCAAACAAATCGTTTGCATATTTAATATCAAACCCAACCAATTCAAGCCGTTTTGTTTTCAGCATACTACACCTCCAAATTAAAATACTAAAACATAACTCTTTATTATGCTCATTTTTTACAAATACAATGAAGTATCGGGCCTTCTTCTTCTTTATAAACGATACCTCTTTTACACTCTACAACTGAAAAACCTGTCTTTTGAGCCAAATCTATCATTTCATTAGTTGTAAAGGATTCCCAATAACAATCTGTATCCACATAGGGAAAGAACTTCTTACCATCAAGATATTGAGAATACTTTGCTTTCAAAAATTCCTTATCATGCCCAGAAAAACTAAGTATTCCATTACTTTTCAAAACCCGACTGCACTCTTTTAAAATATGTAATTTATTCTCATCCTCGTAAAAAAGACCAAAAGTCTGTGACCACATTATTACAACTTCAAAAGTATTACTTTCAAAAGGCAAGTCTAATCCATTAGTTAGAAAAAATTCAATATCTCGTTTATTTTCAAAAGTAAATTGCTTTGCAGCTTCTATAACCTTTTCAGAAATGTCAATAGCCGAAATTCTAAATCCCCTATCATATAGGCAAAACGCTTCTCTACCCATACCACAACCTATATCAAGAATCCATGACTTAACTGGAAAATGAGAAATTACTTCGTTTTCCCAAACCTTCAATTTTTTATTAGTATAATCTCGCATATCCATTATTGCAGGTTCCTCAGAGTATAATTTTTTTACAATTTCTATATTGTTACTCATACACATCCCCCCAATGAAATTCATAACCTTTAACTCACATTATAATACTAATACGAAGTATTTCACTAAAAAGAAGTTTAATTTTATCAGCTTAAATCAAATATTTTCAGAGAAAAATAATCAGAAGTTTTTGTTGGATCACCTAAGTTACAGAACATTACAATTTCTCTTGCTTCATATTCTATATTTACATCTCTATTATGATATTCCGAATGCAATTGATGTATGGTATTCTTTTTAACCTTTGAAACTGTTAAAGTAGAGTGAAATTTCCACATTGTACCATCAAAGCCTAATGGTTCAATGTTAAATTCTGACTTAAGTTCCTTACAAAGCTTTGTATGCACATCTTTCAACTCACTACAATCTCTTACCTTAATCCACCCTAGTATAGTTTCTTCGCCAATTAAATTAATCTCTACCTTTTCTAATACTATTTTCAAAGGTTTCAGATTTGAGCAAAATGTTTTTAAATATTTTTCAATATCCTCAATTTTGCCTTCATAGGGAAAGGATTGTTTAAGAGAAATATGTTGGGGTAAAAGAGCATTCTCAATTCCAGTACCATACTCTTGATTTAAGTCAAAAACTATTTTTCTCGCAAAATTATGTACTTCTGCGTTTGTCAATAATGCTAACCCTATATACATTTACAACACTCCTTTTTCTTCGAAATATATAACCATTGTGGCACATTTGAAAAGATTGCGACATAAGTATTAGTATAACAACCATTTATAAATAATAATTCATTTTACTAACTTGATAGTAAAAGAATATTCATCGTTCAATATCTATATTAACCAAAGGATATAATTCACCAATTGCTTTATCTTCTAAGTAGAATCGATTTACTGATACATTCCGGTAGCCACTTTATCACTAGCGACAAAATCACTAGTGACAAAATCACTATATCTTTCTCTTACTGTTTAGCTGGATTTGGACACGTAATAATCCACGTATAACCATAACGATCCTTTGCGATAGAACCGCAACCTGCATCATCCGGTTCTGGATGTGGTTGTAATGGTGAAAGTATGGTTCCTCCTTCTGCTAATACAGCCACGGTATGTAGCGCTTCCTCTTCTGAGTTCATATGAATCATAAGTTTAATATCTGCATTCATTTCTGTACCTTCAAAGGAATCAGATGCTGCCATACGCGTATTTCCAAGTAAAAACTCCACATGCATTACTTTTCCGATTTGATCAGACGTCATATCAGACGTATTCTCTGACCAACGAGACATATAATAAATCTCACCACCAAATGCCTCAATATAAGTATTAAGTGCCTCCTCACAGTTCCCCTTAAAGGATAAGTAGGGGATAATTTCAATCTTCTGCTTTTTCATTTTCCCGATCCTTCCATTTTCTAATATTTTTCAGTTTACCTAGTTACTTAAATAAATTATTATTTGTTTGTTTTTCCAAAAAAGCAATTTAAAAAGTTTATATGTGGGGTTCAAACTCTAATGGTCAATGTGATGTACCCAAGGATTTACCAACCATTGTGGAATTGGGTATCGGTTGTTATCATGTCGCAACCTTGATAAGAATGATGTATTGCATGGTTGGGGAAAACAAAGAGAAAGAGCTGTTTGCAACTAATCTAACATTGAAAGAGGTGACTTTTACAATACAAGCCAATATTCTATGCTTTCTATATTAATTTAAAATGTTTAATAATCTGCTTATATCTATCCTCTAAGTTGCTATTGTCTTATCTTATGAAACATTTAAATCCACTATTTAAAAATTCATTATAATGCTCTAAACTATTTACCTTTTTAATATTTACTCCTGATTATGCTTATACTGTGCATATCGGTATATATGCATAATTCGTGTGGGTAGAATAGTTATATTCTGCATGACAATGATACTCTATTTCCAAATGGACTTCAGAATTTTGAATGTAACCATTTTCTTCTGCGGCGCTTCGTAAGAGGCCAAAATATTCAAACGTTCCATAATTTTGTCTACCTAAAAGAGCCATATCAGATTCTTTGCTTACACTTACATGTAACCATAAACCACTGGGTTGTGTAAATAAATCGTAACGTTCATCTTGGCTATCTGAAAAGGACTCATTTGCGAACATAATGCCGCATGGCATTTTGTCGTAATTATAGTTTATAGAAAGTGCAGCGCTCCAGTCTGGGTTCATTTTGTCCCTTATAGGAGCAGACTCAATTAGTCCTTGAAAGCGTTTAAGAGTCATACTGATATCTGATTCATCAGTATTGTTATTGGCGTAATCAACACAGCCGACCCATATAACATCAGGGCGTTCAACAACTTCGAATTCGATTCCTTTGTATGTTATAGTTTGAATATGCTTTTCTACTGGGTGATTTAATTTGTACATAATGTATCTCCTTTTCGTTCCTTTAATATAAATTTTCTTATCACAGGATTTTATAATCAGAAGATCACAACCTGGGATGATTACGCATAATGTTTGAGTTTATTCAGTACTTCATTATCATATTGATTAAAACCATCAAATTCTTCTCTCTCCTGATTAAGAAATCCAAATTTTACATGTGGATTTATTGAGGGTACATTATCTTTATCAATATATGTTTTAAATTAGAATGCTCGAGTTATATAACAACCCTAATTCAAACGATCACCACTATATTAACAATATATGTATATAAATATACCACTAAATGGATGTTATTACAATTATGTATTTTTTAATAAACCACCTGAACTATCCTATTTATAATAATTCTTCCTAAAAAGTGGAATATCCTCTTTAAAATCATTACCATATAATCGTAACATTCTGGTTGCATTATATATTCTGCTTTCGGTATCCGCTCCACTATCATAAGAAAGATGCTCATAAGCATATAAAGCAGTATATAGTTTAAACACTTTCCAAAACTCTATAGGAATGTTATCAAAATATCCATCTAATTGTCCATTTGCAAAACTCTCACTAAATTCCAATACCCACATCATAGCTCCGAACTCATACCACGGATCACCTATGTTACCTCCAGAAAAATCAATTACTCCAATTTGTCCATCAGTATTTAACAAACAATTCACCCAATGAAAATCACCATGTAGTAGTACGTTTTGTCTACCCTTTACCAATTCAAGATTATTTAGTACATACTCCTCTGCATATCCATTATCTAATTTAATATTCATGGCATGATAAACATTAAGTATATGCTCTTCTTTTTCTTTCATAACAGAATACCAGTCTGTTTTATCATCAGTACATAAAATTTGATGAATTTTCTTTAATTCAACTCCAGCTTTTTTACCAAGCTCATAATAGTCTTTTGTAACATCCTGTTTAATAATATCCATTATCGATGTACCATCAACCCATGTTACTATTGAATAATATTTATCCCCAACCAATCCAAAATCAATAGGGCAGTGCGTATTGACATCTGTATTCTCAAATAATCTAAGATGTTGAAATTCTTTATATTTGATAGCTTCTTTTGCCCTGTCTCCAACTCTAAGAAGATAAAATGTATCGCCTTTCTTTAGCTTATATTTATCGTCTCCGGAACTTCCTTCCTGTATTTTTGCTATTATTGAATATTCTTTAATATGTGGAATGAAATTCAATTCTGTAATCATACTTATTTATTTCCTCACAAATTCTTATTTTTCTTGATATAGTTCACTTATTCCAATAAAGCTAATTAATATTAAAATCATACATTAGTTATACAACATTGTTCCTAGTTACAAGTAATTGTATAACTTTTCTATCTGTAACATAATTGTTATCCTTTAGAGAATATGTAATTTTAGTTCGCTTTATAAAGATGGAGAATTAACTTTGCTCTACAAATTGTAATCTGTCATCTTCATGTTATGCTTATACTATTCGTTGTTATTTCAACTCTTTCCTCATAACAACCTTCTTCTCTTGAACAGTTACTTTGACAAATCCAGCCTTCTCATACAGCCGGAGGGGGCCTGTGCAATCCCATTCAAATCGCTCGTCGCGCACAACGGGAAAACCCTCGACAGCGATATAGCCTTCTGCTCTCGCATCGTCAACCACGCGCTGTAAAAGCGCAGTGGCAATTCCTTTCCCGCGATATTCGGGAGCAATCTCAAAACACACTACGGCCTTTTCTAGCTTTTCAGCTGGTGCGTAAAAACGCTCACCGGTACAAGACTCGATGGGGAAGTTCGCTTTATCGTTCGCGTTGCACCAGCCAATAGCAACACCGTCGTCAAAAGCCAGGTATCCCCGCAGCACGCCCGAATCAATCTGTTGTTCGGCAACTTTCCGTGACACGCGACCTATGTCAGCTCCGTCTACTTTGTCAAACTCCGCTTTTTGCTGCTCCTTGGACATTTGGTAGAACTGACAGTAACACCGATACGGGGAATTATCTGTGAACGCCCGATTTTCGAAGAAGTCAAAGTAATCAACAGAAAGCCCGGGTGTGAGTGGTTTGATAGTAATTTTCATGTTTGTCCTCCTTATGAATATAAATAATTTATAGTTAAGTCGGTAAATGTTGTTTGTCATTGTGTAATTGAGAATCTTTTGTTCTCTATCACCAGAAATTGTGACAGCATATAAGAATTACACCACGATTTAACATTTATTGACTGTAATTTTGTAATAATATAGTTATATAACTTATTAAATAAACGGGGAAATATGAGAAAAAGTATAAAAGTGTTAAATAAATCTATTTATTATTTAGAACATTATCATACATACGGTAAAGACACTTTGGTTAATTAAAACATGACTAAAAATTGCTTCTTAACTTATTATTATCGTTAAGTAAATCTCATTAGAAAAATTATTAGGGATATATTTGGGACAATTATACGATAGAAAATATGTTTTCATATTAATAATCTTCCAATATAATAAAATGCATCCTTATGGTCTCTAAATTCATTGATACCCAAATATTTCATGCCTATTTTTTGAAGCACTTTTCTCGACGCTATATTTTCTGGTTCAGCCATTCCATAAATACCGATTATGGTTGTTGTCCTAAATGCTTCAGCAATTAATGCTTTACCGATTTCAGTTGCATATCCTTTATCCCAAAACGTAACACCGAGTTTCCATTCAATCTCAGGTTCATTATCCTTATATGGATTTAGACCAACAAAACCAATTATCTTGTTACTTGCTTTTTCAATTATCGCACCATGAAAACAATCTAGGGTAAAAAAATCTTTATCCATAAAAAATTGAATGTATCGTTCTGTCTTAAGTCTATCCCAAGGATGGTTTTTGTCTTTTGTATATAGATGAACTTGGGGATTAGACATAATCTCATATAACTCATTTATATCATTAACCGTATATTTACGTACTAAAAGGTTTTGAGTTTCAAGATAAACATATTCGAAATTACTTATTGTTTTCTCCTCCAATCTACACTTACCATTGCAT
>JAFAEB010000006.1 GCA_023424235.1 Bacillota bacterium | reverse complement strand
GAAATTTCTGCAATTTCAATTTTTGGTTTCTCAAAATCAAACACAATAGGACCCTCCTTTTGGGTTATTATGATACGATTAATGATTACTTAGAATACAACTCGACGATAAGCATTTCATTTACCGGAACATCAATTTGGTCTCTTGAAGGAATTTCTTTCACTACACCAGAAAGGTTTTCATGGTTAGCTTCAAGACAAGCTGGTACTAATCTTCCAGCAGTTACTTCAAGGATATCTTTATATCTTTGTGCGCTCTTGCACTTTTCTTTAATTTCAATAACATCTCCAGCTTTTACTTGGTAAGATGGAATGTTAATGCATTTTCCATTCACTAATACATGTTTATGGTCAACAATTTGTCTAGCTTCGCTTCTTGTTCTACCATATCCCATACGGAAAATAACATTATCAAGTCTAAGTTCAAGTATGATCATTAGGTTTTCACCAGTTGTACCATATTTAAGTTTCTTAGCCTTATCAAAGTTATTTCTGAAAGGTTTTTCTAAAATACCATATATAAATTTAGCTTTTTGCTTTTCTCTTAATTGTAACCCGTATTCACTTACTTTTTTACCAGCTCTTGCTGATGTTCTGTTAGACTTCTTGTCAATACCTAAATACATAGGTTCTAAGCCAAGCGTTCTACATTTTTTTAATACAGGACCCATGTCTCTTGCCATAGTTTAATACCTCCCTATTAGACTCTTCTGCGTTTAGGTGGTCTACATCCGTTATGTGGAACCGGAGTGACATCCTTGATACTAGTTACTTCAATTCCGCATGCTTGAAGCGCACGAATTGCTGCTTCTCTTCCTGAACCTGGACCTTTAACCATAACATCAACTGTTCTTAAGCCATGTACTAAAGCTGCTTTCGCTGCTGTTTCTGCTGCCATTTGAGCTGCATATGGAGTTGATTTTCTTGAACCTCTGAAACCTAGTCCACCAGCACTTGCCCATGATAGAGCGTTGCCTTCTGCGTCTGTCAGAGTAACAATTGTATTGTTAAAAGATGACTGAATATGTGCCTGTCCACGATCGACGTTTTTCTTAACACGTTTTTTAGTCACTTTTTTTGCTATTTTTTTAGCCATTTAACAAACCCTCCTATTGGATTTTTAATTACCTTACTTATTTCTTCTTATTTGCAACTGTACGCTTAGGACCTTTTCTAGTTCTAGCATTTGTTTTAGTCTTTTGACAACGAACTGGAAGACCTTTTCTATGACGGATTCCTCTATAACATCCGATTTCTTGAAGTCTCTTGATATTTAAAGCGATTTCTCTACGTAAATCACCTTCTACTAATTGAGATTCGTCGATAACGTCACGAATTCTACCAACTTCTTCGTCAGTTAAATCTCTAACACGTGTGTCAGGATTAACATTTGCTTTTAAAAGAATACGATTGGCACTTACTCTACCGATACCATAAACATAAGTAAGACCGATTTCAATACGTTTTTCTCTTGGTAAATCTACACCACTGATACGAGCCATGTGCGTATTACACCTCCGTTAATTTTAAATAGAGTGCTTAATTAGTATCATATACTTTATAACATATATGGTGAAATGCATACTGGTACACTCTTAGATTGAATGTTTCTTTTTTAAGATTTAAATTTTCATTATTATTTTGCAATAACAACACCTCCTGGTGTTTCATTGCCCAGCCGCTTTAAATTGTGCCATTTAAAGACATAACTTTAAACGCCGAATCATGATAATGACATGATTACAAAACAATGCACTTATGCACATTGTTCACAATATCACAATTGCGAAATGCAGATTGTAACACAGAAAGCAAGAACTTGATATATAAAACAATCGGAGACCGCCTAACAAGGGCCCGACTCTCCTATTGTATTAGCCTTGTCTTTGTTTGTGTTTAGGATTTTCACAGATAATTCTGATACTTCCTTTTCTTTTAATAATCTTACACTTTTCGCAGATTGGTTTTACTGATGACCTTACTTTCACAGTAATTCACTCCTTTCAAAAAAAGTCCGTTTATCATTATAGCATTGATAATATATTAAATCAAGTAAATTAATACATTTTATTTTCTTTTTTCTAAATTGGATAAAATTATGTCCAATTTAGTTAGAAAAGTATCATTTTACACTGACTTTACGGTTTATTTATCTCTCCAAATGATTCTTCCTTTGGTTAAATCATAAGGGGATAGTTCTAAAGTTACTTTATCGCCTGGTACGATTTTGATGAAATTCATACGAAGTTTACCACTAATATGAGCTAATACTCTATGTCCATTTTCAAGTTCAACTTGAAACATAGCGTTAGGTAATTTTTCTACAACGGTTCCTTCAATTTCCACCACATCTGTTTTTGACATAATGTTACCTCCATGATTTTAAATACATTGAAATTTATGACAACATATTAGATTCCCATTTAATCCTAAGCTTATGTTAGTTATCGTTATTATGATAACGACTTGGGTTTTCTTTTTTTTGATACATTTTAATTGCTCGCTTTATTTCTTCATTTATTATTGGCTGATTATTTTCGATTTTACTTGATAAATTCTCATCCACGTAATAAATAGGCTGAACATGTTTTATTTTCTTTTTCTTTGGTTTCTCTAATGTTCTATATATGCCATCCATTAAATATACATATTCAGAGTCCGATCTAAGTATGACAAAGATTTTTCCTTTGTCATGACCGGCTTTTGATATTACCATACGGCCAAATTTAAGTTCAAACATACTAGGTCCCCTCTTTAATATATATACTGCACTTATTTCTCAAGGAAATTAATTTATATCTCATTCTTACCTCTTGCTATGGATAACACTTCCGGCTCTCCATTTGTGATGAGAATCGTATTTTCATAGTGTGCAGATAAGGAGCCATCTTCGGTTACAACAGTCCAATCATCATCTTCCCAGTAAACATCTAATCGTCCGATATTAACCATAGGTTCAATTGCTAGTGTCATACCAGGAACAAGTTTTATGCCTCTTCTTTTTTGTCTGAAGTTTGGTATCTGAGGTTCTTCATGTAAATTAGCTCCAATCCCATGTCCAACAAGATCTCTTACAACAGAAAAACCAAAGGATTCAACATAGTCACCAATCGCGTTTGAGATATCATATAAATGATTACCAGCTTTTGCATGTTTAATACCCTCGAAAAAGCTTTTCTTTGTAACTTCGATTAGTTTCTTTGCTTCCGCACTTATTTCTCCAACACCCCATGTTCTAGCTGCATCGGATTGATATCCTTTGTAAATTACACCGACATCTAAACTAACAATATCTCCATCTAATAAGATTTTTTTCTTGTTAGGTATTCCATGAACTACTTGCTCATTAACGGACACACAAATAGAAGCAGGATAGCCATTGTAATTTAAAAAAGATGGAATACAATTGTAACTTCTTATCATTTCATCGGCTTTTTTGTCTATATCATAAGTGGATATACCTGGCTTTATAAACTTTTCAAGCTCGTCATGTACCATCCCTAAAATATGACCTGCTTCACGCATTAATTCTATTTCTCTATCTGACTTAATTATTACTGACATAAGATCTCCTTAAAGCAATATATAATATTGCTTTTAGCAAACTACCAAAGTTACAAAAGTTCCTTTGGATAATTATGATGATTCGCTTACTTATTGTTCGATTACCTTAACGATATCGTTCGTTACCTCATCCATTTCTTTCGTACCATCAATATAAACGATGATATCTTTTTTTGTATAATAATCAATCAATGGTTGAGTTAGCTCATGATAAACCTGTAAACGTTTTGTTACAGTCTCAGGCTTGTCATCGTTTCTAAAACTTAATTCTTTGCCACAAATATCGCAGATTCCTTCAACTTTTGTTGGATTATTTACGATATGGTAAGTAGCGCCACATGAAAGGCATGCTCTTCTTCCAGACATTCTATTTACTATGTTTGAATCCGGAACTTCGATATTAATTGCATAATCTATTTTATCATTGTTAACTTTTAGTGCATCATCCAATGCTGTCGCTTGTGGAATTGTACGAGGAAATCCGTCTAAAACATATCCATTTGCACAATCTTCCATACTAACACGTTCTACTACAAGATCAACAACTAAATTATCAGGAACCAATAAACCCACTTCAATAAAAGTTTTTGCTTTATTACCCAGTTCAGTACCAGCCTTTATGTTTGCCCTAAATATATCACCCGTTGATATATGGGGTATACTATATTTTTTAGCAATTCGCTTTGCTTGTGTACCTTTTCCGGCGCCAGGCGCCCCTAACATAATAATTTTCATAGCAATCCTTCTTTCCTAACAATTTGTATGTTTAAGGCAACAAATGCACCAATGGTTCTACTATAATATATTGGTTATATGGTTAGCTTGTTACAAGAAACGATGTAAGCACTTACACACATTGATGCCCTAAACCTTTATAGAATGTAAATCTGCAAATGGCGGAGCTATGCCCCGCCTTTACAAATTATCATTATGTCTATTAGTCGTTTAGAAAACCTTTGTAGTGACGTACTAACATTTGAGATTCAACTTGTTTCATTGATTCAAGAACTACACCTACAACGATAATAAGAGACGTTCCACCAAATGATACGTTTGCACCGAAAGCACCTGAGAAGAAAATAGGAACTAACGCTACAATTATTAGACCAACAGCACCTATAAATATAATATAATTTAATACTTTATTTAAATACTCAGTAGTTGGTTTACCAGGACGGATACCTGGAATAAAACCACCTTGTTTTTTCATGTTATTTGCAACTTCTATTGGATTAAATGTAATAGAAGTATAGAAATAAGCAAAGAAGAAAACTAATACAACATATATTAATAATCCAATTGAGTATTTAAAATCACCCCAGGATTTGAAGTTAAGCCAAGCATTTTGGTTAAGAAGTAATAATACTTTTGGCCAAAATTCTGCTCTAGCTGGTTCAATACCAAAGAATGAGAATAATACGATTGGAAATTGCATTAAAGATCCCGCAAAAATAACTGGTATAACACCAGCTGTATTTACTTTTAGAGGAATATGAGATGATTGACCACCAACCATTTTTCTTCCTTGAACCTTTTTTGCATATTGAACTGGTATCTTTCTTTGAGCGTCTTGTATAATAATGATAAATACAACCATTAATACAACAACAGCGATAATTATAAGTGCTGCAACAATACCGGTAACTACATTTTTACCTGCAATAAATTGTACAAATAAACGATAGAAGTCATTTGGCATGCCTGAAATAATATTTATCATTAATATAATGGAAATACCATTACCAACACCTTTTTCTGTAATTCTTTCACCTAGCCACATTAAGAAAGCAGAACCAGCTGTTAAAGATGCTACTACGATAACTACATTCGTAAATGTAAGACCACCTTCTAATATACCTGTATTACTAAATCCAATCGTCATAGCAAAAGATTCAATAAGTGCTAAACCTACGGTTACATAACGGGTATATTCAGCAATTTTCTTTCTACCATCTTCTCCATCTTTTTGTAACTCCTCTAATTTAGGAACTGCAATTGTTAACAACTGCATAATGATGGATGAAGTAATGTATGGAGTAATGCTTAATGCAAATATAGACATATTTGTAAAAGAACCACCTGTTAAAGTATCAAAAAAGCCTAAAGAAGTTTGTTGTCCGATCCATAAGGAGAAATATTCTCTATCGATACGTGGTACAGGAAGTTGAGAACCAAGTCTTACAATAATTAATGCTACAAATGTGAACAATAATTTACTTCTTATATCCTTAATCTTTAAAGCATTTCGGAACGTCTTTAACATCCTAAATCACCTCAGCTTTTCCACCAAGAGCTTGAATT
Organism: Bacillota bacterium; assembly: GCA_023424235.1. GTDB lineage: Bacteria > Bacillota > Clostridia > Lachnospirales > Lachnospiraceae > Anaerocolumna. The sequence goes on along the minus strand of JAFAEB010000006.1, from coordinate 1,465 downwards.
TTTTGGGTTGCAGTCGCACTAAATGCGTTTACCCTTACATCAAGCTTCTTAGTAAGTTCTCCATTTCCAAGAATCTTAACACCGTCTTTTGGGTTTCTAATGATACCGATTTCCATTAAAGATTCAACAGTAACAACAGCACCATCTTCAAATCTATTTAATGCATCTACATTAATTGCTATGATTTCTTTTGTATTTCTATTAGTAAAACCTCTTTTAGGTAAGATACGTACTAAAGGAGTTTGACCACCTTCAAAACCTATTCTAGGTGCTCCTGAACGTGCTTTTTGTCCTTTATGACCTTTACCTGCTGTTTTACCGTTTCCTGAACCATGTCCACGACCTCTTCTAAAGTTATCACTTTGTTTAGAGCCATCTGCTGGTCTTAATACTGATAAATTCACCATGTACACCTCCTTACTTGATTTTATATCTCTTCTACCTTTACTAAATGCTTCACTTGACTAATCATTCCACGAACTGCATCGTTATTTGGCATTTCAACAGATTTGTGTAATTTACGAAGACCTAATGCTTCTACTGTTTTCTTATGCTTTGGAATAGCGCCAATTGTAGATTTTACTAAAGTAACTTTTAATTTATCTGCCATTTTAGCTCCTCCTAACCTAACATATCTTCAACAGAAATGCCACGTAATTTAGCAAATTCTTCTGGAGTCTTTAATGCTCTAAGACCTTCGATTGTAGCTAAAACAACGTTTTGTTTGTTGTTTGAACCAAGTGACTTAGTACGGATATTTTTAAAACCAGCAAGTTCTAGTACATTACGAGCTGGACCACCTGCGATAACACCGGTACCTTCAGGTGAACGCTTTAATAATACAGATGCGCTACCGAACTTTCCAATAAAATCATGTGGTACACTTCCATTTTCATCTATAGGTAAACTAATTAATTTTTTAATTGCATCTTCTTTGCCCTTGCGAATTGCTTCAGGGATTTCAGTTGCTTTTCCTAAACCTGCACCTACGTGACCGTTTCTGTCGCCTACAACTACTAGAGCTGTAAATCTAAAGTTACGTCCACCTTTAACTACTTTAGTTACACGTTTAATTGATACTACTTTATCTTCTAACTCTAATTGATTAGCATCAACAATTGTACGTTTCATGCGTTTTCCTCCCTGCTTAGAATTCTAGACCAGCTTCTCTTGCTGCATCTGCTAATGCTTTTATTTTTCCTTGATATATAAATCCGCCTCTATCATAGACAACAGCTGTAATACCTTTTTCTAACGCTTTTTTAGCAATAACAGTTCCTAAATATGCTGCTGCAGCTACATCGTTTGTTTTTTCTAGTTCAGCCTTAACATGCTTTTGAAGTGTAGAAGCCGATACTAAAGTATTACCAACTGTATCGTCAATAATTTGAGCGTACATATGATTATTACTTCTAAACACAGCTAAACGTGGTCTTTCAGGAGTTCCGGTGAAACGATTACGTAA
>JAFAEB010000397.1 GCA_023424235.1 Bacillota bacterium | reverse complement strand
GGTAAATTTTTCACATCTCCAGTTGGAGTAAAACAATATACACTTTCAGAGAATAAGTCTAAATCACTCTTTAATAAACTTAAGAATTCTCTGTTATCAGACATATCCCTTTGCCACTCTAAGATTTGGCGAAGCCATGTAAGTTTTGCTTCTTCCGTATCCGTATTAGGTGCACCATCTTTACCTTCTTTGTACTTCCAATGTGCTGCGATACCATATTCTGCGGTACGATGCATATCATAAGTACGTATTTGAATTTCAAATGGTTGTCCTGTTGGGCCTATAAGAGTGGTATGAAGTGACTGGTACATATTTGGTTTTGGCATAGCTATATAGTCTTTAAATCTACCAGGAATTGGCTTATACATCTCATGGATAATTCCTAGTGCTGCATAACAATCCTTCACCGAATCTACAATAATACGTACTGCAAATAGATCATAGATTTGATCTAATGTTTTATTTTGGTTTACCATCTTTTTATATATACTAAAGAAATGTTTTACTCGACCATCTATCTTGGCTCGTATATCAGCTTCTTCAATATGATGGATAACTTCCTCAACAATTCCATTAATAATAACTTTTCTTTCACCAATTTTAGAATTAATTTTATCTGTTAATTCTTTATATATTTCTGGCTCTAGGTATCTAAGAGATAAGTCATCTAATTCAATTTTTATTTTAGAAATACCAAGTCTTTGAGCAATTGGGGCATAGATATCCATTGTCTCTCTAGCCTTTTCCTTTTGCTTAATTGGAGATTGGTATTCTAAGGTTCTCATATTGTGTAACCTATCTGCCAATTTAATTAAGATTACACGAATGTCCTTTGCCATTGCAAGGAACATTTTTCTTAAGTTTTCTGCTTGTATTTCAACTTTATCCTTAGAATAATTAAGCTGAGTCAATTTAGTTACACCATCGACTAATAGTGCTATTTCCTCATTGAATTCTTTCGCTAATTCTTCTACAGTAAATAAAGTATCCTCTACAACATCATGAAGTAGTCCTGCTACAATAGTTTCCTTATCTAGCTCAAGTTCAGCTAGAATAATAGCTACGCATAATGGATGTATTATATATGGCTCACCAGATTTTCTAAGCTGGTTATGATGTGCTTTATCCGCTATATGGTAAGCTTTTTCAATCATGGAAATATCAGCAGAAGGATGATAACTTTCTACTGTTTTAATTAATTGTTCATATAATAAATCCGGACTTGTAAAATGTTTTGGGATAATAAATTCTTTATTTTTATCCTTATCAACCTTTTTATCTGTTGCAAAAACTTCCATGAAATCACCACCTATTTTTAGTTTATCTTTTTATTATAAACATTATTATAGAAAAAATCAAATGATTTATTGAATTATGACACTTCCTGCCTTGTTTTGTAGGGTTTGTACTTATATTGCCTAATTAAAATAATATCATATTCTCTAGTAATAAAATAAAAGAGCTTTTGCAAAATAGATTGATGTATACACATCTAGTCTATTTTGCAAAAGCTCTTCTCTTATGTTTAATTATTTACCTTCATATTTTAGAACAGCATCAACGTCATAACCAACTAGCTTATCTCTTCCACGAAGTCCTTCAAGTTCCATTAAGAATATTATCTTAACAACTTCACCACCTAGGTGTTCCACTAATTTAGTTATTGCTTCAATTGTACCACCAGTTGCAATTAAATCATCTACGATTGCAACTTTTTGTCCAGGCTTAATAGAATCTTTGTGCATTTCAATTACTGCAGTACCATATTCAAGTTCATATTCCATCTCTACTGTTTCACAAGGTAATTTACCTTTTTTACGTACAGGTACAAATGCTTTATTTAAATTATAAGCAATCGGTACTCCAAATATAAACCCACGGGATTCAGGTCCCACTATTACATCTATATCCTTCCCATCAAGGAGTGCTTGCATATGGTCAATTGACATTCTAAGACCATCTTTATCCTGTAATACAGTGGTTATGTCGCGAAATACAATTCCCTCTTCAGGAAAATCTGGTATACTTCTAATGTAATCTTCTAATTTCTTCATATCAAAGCCTCTTTTCTTCATTATTCAAATAAAAAATATAAATATTTTTCTAAAATTTACTATTCTTATTTTGTTATTAAATTGCCGAAAGTTATTATATCATTTCTTAAAAGAAATATCAATTAGATTTCACTTTAATTGTCTTTTAATATAACTTTCTATTCGATAAGCTCTAATTGTAAGGCTTCTAAAAATGCTGTATTACGTAAAAATTTATTAACATTGTCATATGATAACTTGGTTTGAAATTTTATCCGAAATCCTTCCTTCTGTATTGCTTCACAACTATTTTCATTTTCATAATCCTCAGGGTAGCAACTTATAATTGATGCTCCAATATCCTTTAGACTATGGATTACACAAAAGGCTCTAAGATGCTCCATTTCACAATTTTCCTTAAAATAAATGATGCTATTATAAGCATATTCCAAAAAATCCTCATCATCTTCATTCAAATTTTTAAATTGTAATATTAATTTTTGTACCTTATTTTGATATTCTTGTGAATTACCAATTGGTTCAAGATCATTAGAAATCTTAACAATTTCACTTTTGATATAATCGCATACATCAAATACTAAATCTATTATTTGTATATAATTATAATTAATATTCCTATTCTCTTTAATGAATAAAAATAATTGCTTTATGGAGTCAGCAGCAGTAGAAATAGACCCAAATAGCATCATTGCGGAAGAAGCTTTTATTGAACTCATGATCGTATATATTACATCAATGGATTCGTTGTCAATGACTTTTTGATTTTCAATTTTTATTGCTACACGCTCTAGTTGCTCAACTAACCCAGTTGTATCAATAATAAACTTTTCCATTAAAGGAACTCTAAAATTTGACACCACTAACCCCCCTTATATTATTTGATAATGCTGTATTACTGTTTGAATTGTCCTTCTACCATTGTACTCGTTTATGCTTGGGTAATAGGTTATATTTAATTTAACATTATTATCTCTACTTTGATATAGCTTATCTAATTCATTTTGACCATATTTATTTTTAATGTTATCTAAAAGGATATCCACCTCTCCAAAGTATATTGCTTCCATTATCTTATCATATTCATTTATAAAGAGTAATTTGAGAACATTATTATCTTTTCCCAACCTTGTTGCACGCAATATTTTAAGATTACGTTCTGCGAATAATGGTTTTTGATTTCCTTTACCGAATGGTTCTAATCTGTCAATTTCACTTATTAACTCTTCCGATAAATATCCAAAGGGAAGTATTACATCAATTACAACTTTAGGAGTTAAATCCTCTTTCGTTAACTTAGATAATTCATTTAACTGCTTTCTTAAGATAGGAACATTCTCATCTTCTAGGGACAGACCAGCCGCCATTGGGTGTCCTCCGAATTTTAGTAGTAGGTCCTTACATTTATTAAGTTCTTCATAGATATTATAAGCTTCAATAGACCTAGCTGACCCTTTCACTCCATGCTCGCCTTTCGTAAGGACAATTGCAGGTTTATGGTATTTTTCTTTTAATCTTCCAGCTATAATACCTGCTATACTTTCGTGACAATCTTCCAAATATACCACTAGCACATTATCCTCTTTCATGTCACTACCTTCAATACATTCTATGGC
>JAFAEB010000388.1 GCA_023424235.1 Bacillota bacterium | reverse complement strand
AGCTGTGATTGCTAATGACCAATCAGTTCCTGCAATCGGAGCAAAACCCATATATTTTGAATCACCATTATAGGAATACTCTCCCACACCTGCATTTCCACTAACCATTTTTTGTGTTAATTTTTCTAACTGTGCTAATCCAGAATCCTCCTTGGCATGATCAAAAACATTATACATATCTGTTACCATTTCTTTATTCACATGAGCTACTGTAGTTCCCTTACTATTAATCATGTACGCTTCATCCTCTTCATCTAGCTGTATAGAGCGAGTAATTGTACTTAATTCATTCCCATCCCTGACGGATGCCAAAACTCCAGTAATCTTATTATTCTGATCTTTAATCGGAACAGAATAAACGACTATCATATCTCCAGTTAGTTTGCTTGGAAATGGGTCCGAAACTGCACTCTTTCCGGCAATTGAATCTATGTAATAATCCATGTCATTTACTAAAGCTGAACCCCCTGTGGTTGTCTTAGCATTTCCACTAGCATCAACAATTGTCATCCATAAATGTCCTGCTCTTTTAGCTTCCTTTGTCAAGATTTCAAGCTTTTTTTCTTCCGTAACAATATTCCCTGAAAAAGAATCTGTTGCAGCTAATACCTCCAATCCATTTAACTGCCCCCTAATACTTTCTTCCACCACCTGTGCTGCTTCAATGGACAAATCAGAAAGTGTATCATTGATTTTATTAACTAGGGCATTCTTAGCTACTGAATAGGATAGTAATCCTATTCCTAAACAGATAATAAACATTAACAATGTAAATGCTATTAATAGTTTTGACTTTATACTTCTTAGTTTCATCTCTCGTCCTCCGTAAATAAATTTACAAGTATTATCTTTTGTTTATACTTATACCTATTATATTAGATGCTCAAACTTTGTATATATTTTTCATAGTTATGTCATTGTCACGGATATGACACTTTCATCACAAATATCTCAAATATGAATTATCTAACTTAGAGGATTATTTTTTTATATGGCTTTACAATAAAATGCGGAGAATCTATAAATTAATCGAATTCTCCGCATTTAAGCTATTAAGTATAATATTCTTTTAAAATGAACCGTTTACATCGTATACGCCATATCTTACTTACTTTTATCTACTGTATATATAAACTGACATACCGAAGCAGATTCCTCATCATTTATACCTTGGAAGGTAAAGGTAAGGACACGTCTTTCCTTACAATCATAAAATCGCTTCTCTGCTTGTTTTAATATTTCACTTGGAATGGAGATAATCTCGTCAAAGTATTCGTCTTTCCCGCGTACTTCTATCACCGCTTCATAAATAACAGCATCACCTACTGTTACTTTAATACTTTTTCCAGCCTCTTTATTTTTAAAGGTGAGGTATAAATCAGTTGCTTCTGGGTTCACCTCCATGGTATAGGAAAAGCTTCCCTCCTGTTTTGCATAACGGGAGGTGCCACCTGCAGTAGTACCAACTGAACCAGTTCCATACTCAGTTAAATTATGAAGTTTATCATTTTCATATTGGCCGTAACCTGGTTGAACTGTATCAATTCGCTTAATTAAAACATTGTTATCCTTAGAAGCTAATGCATGCTTATCCACAAAGGTAAAATAGATACCATAGCGTTCTTTATGTTGAGTATAATGAGGTACATAAGTAAGACTTGCATCCGTTCCTGTTAAAAGCCATTCTAAGCTTCCTTGCTCTTTTTGTACTAAATGTTTATCGATATTATCAATGAATTCTTCTACACTACCATCTAAGATAATAATCTGCTCTCTTTGACTAGGCAGAAATCTTTCTTCAAATAGTTTATTGCTCGGTATTGTTACATTAACACCAGTGGTAGTATCGATCATATCCTTGGTCCCTAAAAGAGCACTTAATACTACTGGACCATATTTAAATCCATATGTATTTTTACCATCTGGAAGGTCATAGACAACTACTTTCATAGGAAGTATTAAATCAATCGTCGAATCAGCTTCAAAAGGTCCTTTTACCAAAGCGTATCCCTTATTCACTTCATCTCCAATAATGCTATACTCATATATTCTACCATTAACAGTGATTTTTGCATTATCTGCAAGCCAATAAGGTAGTCGTAATAATATGTTCCCCTTTAGAGGCTGCTTAACATAAAATGACACCTTATCCGATTGAGGTATATTTACAGTTTGAATTATTTCTACATCATTCCATATTACTGAAGAGGAAAAATATTGATTTACGATCAATGCATCATCTACTTCAAAATAAAAGCTTTCCTGTAATTTAGTGAAGTTTTCCATACCAGTTCCAGTACAGCACCAGAATTTATTAAATCTTTCACCATATACCTTGTAATATCCACTAGCCATCGGTTGAAAATAGGTTGTCATTCCTGTTTCTGGGTTCTGTGATGAGAGTATGGAATTTATAAAGGTATTCTCATACCAATCAGCATATGTTACATCACCTGTTATCATAAATAAAAACTTTGTCATCTTAAGCATATTGTAAGAATTACATGTCTCACAATTACAGTTGGTTCGTTCCTTGTCTAAAATAAGGTCTTCTCCAAAATGCTCCCATTCACTATTTCCACCAGTTATATAGCTGTGATTTTCAACTACTAATTTCCAGAAATGCGATGCATACTTAAAATAAACTTCATCCCCTGTTACCATAAACCGTTTTAAGGCACCAAGAAATTTAGGTATGGTTGTATTGGCATGATGGTTATTAAGTATATGATCTCCCTTATCTGCATGTAGCACTCTTTCAAACAAGTCTACCTGATCAAAGGCATGAGCAGCTTCTAAATGCTCCTTCTTTCCTGTAATGAGATAAACATCATACATGCATTCATTCATTCCACCATATTCGATACCTAATACTATTTTTCTTAATTCTTCACTCCAGCTACTCGTTCTACCATATACCCAGTCAGCAAGTTTAGAAGTTATCTCCTTGGTAGTTGCTTTAATATCGGTAGAAAGTTGCCCATTCACATCCATATTAACCACTGACACAAGACCTTCAAAAAGCTTGTGCATAGTATACCAAGGTACCCAAGCCTGTGTAATAATGTTTGTTTTATTTTCTTCAACATAATCAAATTGAAGTTCAACATTCTCTTTATCAAGAATGATTGCTCCAAATAAAAAACCTGTTTTAGAAGCTTCTTGACACTCCTTTAATCCATCCACAAGACGCTTTAATATATTTAAAAGTTCTTCTCTATCAGCTTCCTTACAGTTTATAGATTCACAGCTTCTTACGCAGGCTGTCATGTAGTGACCTAGAGT
>JAFAEB010000336.1 GCA_023424235.1 Bacillota bacterium | reverse complement strand
GAATTATTCCCAGGTTTAATGTTTAAAAATTATTTACATGCCTATCGTTATAATCTTCATTTTAGGGAAAAATCTATATTAGCAGAAGTAGGAACTAACTTAAATACAGTAGAGGAAGCAATGAACTCAATGGTATACTTAGCAGCTATATTAAATGAAGTATTAGTGGGAGAATAAATGAAGTAGTAAAGTTATAATGAAGCGAGGCGACTTAAAGAGTAAGTTATAAAACATTGTATAAGTGGTCATTAAGATTGGGTTTTAAGAACTATCAATAGATGAAACCTATCGAATTGTACGCAATTAACAGTAATTCTAACGCTTTTTCTTGTATCCAAAGAAGGTCTATGCTATAATACAACAGATAAACTACTCATTTACGGAGGAATTTTAAAGATGGATCAAAGCAAAATACGTAATTTTTGCATAATTGCCCATATAGATCATGGAAAATCAACCTTAGCCGATCGTATTATCGAAAAGACCGGGTTATTAACAACGAGAGAGATGCAATCTCAAGTTCTTGACAATATGGATTTGGAAAGAGAACGAGGAATTACCATTAAGGCACAAACAGTTCGTACTGTTTATAAAGCTAAAAATGGAGAAGAATATATATTTAATCTGATTGATACCCCAGGTCATGTTGACTTTAATTATGAGGTATCTAGAAGTCTTGCAGCTTGTGAAGGTGCAATTTTAGTAGTAGATGCAGCGCAAGGTATCGAAGCACAGACCTTAGCCAATGTATATTTAGCACTGGACCATAATCTAGATATTATGCCAGTAATAAATAAGATTGACTTACCTAGTGCAGAGCCAGAGCGTGTAAAAGCAGAAATTGAAGATGTAATTGGATTAGAAGCACAGGATGCACCTTTAATCTCTGCAAAGAATGGTATTAATATAGAAGAAGTATTAGAGCAAATCGTATCAAAGATTTCACCACCAAAGGGTGATGAAAATGCACCATTACAAGCTCTGATTTTTGACTCAAAGTACGATTCATATAAAGGAGTTATTATCTTTTGTAGAATTATGCAAGGTAAGGTTTCAAGAGGTACTGAATTAAAGATGATGGCTACTGGTGTGAAAGCGGAAGTAGTTGAGCTTGGAACTTTTGGTGCTGGTCAATTTATCCCATGTGATGAATTATCAGCAGGTATGGTAGGTTACATTACTGCAAGTCTTAAGAATGTTAAAGATACTCGTGTAGGTGATACGGTTACAGATGCTAAAAATCCATGTAAAGAAGCCCTACCAGGTTATAAAAAGGTAAATTCTATGGTGTACTGTGGTATGTACCCTGCAGATGGTTCCAAATATCCAGACCTAAGAGATGCTTTAGAAAAACTTCAATTAAATGATGCAGCCCTTCAATTTGAACCGGAAACCTCCATAGCACTTGGGTTTGGTTATCGTTGTGGTTTCTTAGGATTATTACATCTTGAAATCATACAAGAAAGACTAGAACGTGAATACAATCTAGACATTGTAACCACTGCACCAAGCGTTATCTATAAAGTTCATAAAACCGATGGAGATGTAATTGAAATTACCAATCCATCTAATTTACCGGATCCTTCTAACATTCAATTTATGGAGGAGCCGATTGTTCATGCTGAAATCATGGTAACAACAGAATTTGTTGGGGCCATTATGAGTCTATGTCAAGAAAGACGTGGTGTTTATCTTGGTATGGAATACATGGAGGAAACAAGAGCATTATTAAAATATGATCTACCTTTAAATGAAATTATATATGATTTCTTTGATGCCCTAAAATCACGTTCCAGAGGATATGCTTCCTTTGACTATGAAATGAAAGGCTATGAGCAATCTGAATTAGTTAAATTGGACATCCTAATTAATAAAGAAGAAGTGGATGCCCTATCCTTTATTGTACATGGAGAAACTGCTTATGAACGTGGTAGAAGAATGTGTGAAAAGCTAAAGGATGAAATTCCAAGACAATTATTCGAAATACCAATTCAAGCTGCAATTGGTAGTAAGGTAATTGCTAGAGAAACAGTAAAAGCCATGCGTAAAGACGTACTTGCAAAATGTTATGGTGGTGACATTAGCCGTAAGAGAAAACTTCTTGAAAAACAAAAAGAAGGTAAGAAACGTATGAGACAAGTTGGTAATGTTGAAATACCACAACAAGCATTTATGAGTGTATTAAAACTTGATGACAAATAGATAGTAAATCTATGGGGTTGTTGCAAATAAGTCAAATTAACTTTGTTTCGTGGCATTTTCACGAATATTGCTAGATGATTATTTGCCACAACCCTTATTATAATGGAAGGAGCCATCGTGACTTACGTTAATGAAATAAAAGATGATGAAATAAAAGATGATAAAATAGATAATAATGAATTTGCAGGGAATGAAAATAAATTAGAAATTAATAAGTTAGAAATGAATAAATTTGAAACTATAGATATAGAAGCAAATGAATTAAAGGATGGAAAAGATTTAAGTCTTTATTTACACATCCCTTTTTGCGCTAAAAAATGTGATTATTGTGATTTCTTATCCTCTCCTATGGATGCTACGACTATGAAGCAATATATGGAGGCTTTGATAAAGGAGATAAAAACTTATACAGGGTATAAGGATTATTCTATTAAAACGATATTCATAGGTGGTGGAACCCCATCCTTAATTGAAGGTAGGATAATGAAAGAGGTTCTAATCGCTCTTAAAGAAACCTTTCATATCCATAAGGATGCAGAGATATCGATTGAGATTAATCCAGGTACCATATCAAAAGATAAATTAATCGCTTATAAAGAGGCTGGTATCAATCGTCTTAGCTTTGGACTACAATCCGTCCATAATAGGGAACTAAAGCTTTTGGGAAGGATTCATAGCTATGAGCAGTTTAAGGAAAACTTCTTATTAGCAAAAGAGCTTGGCTTTACTAATATTAATGTTGACTTAATGTCAGGACTACCATTTCAAAATCTAAATGATTGGATAGGTTCCTTAGAAGAAGTAACCTCTTTAAATCCAAGCCATATATCAGCCTATAGTTTAATTGTTGAAGAAGATACACCATTTTATGCAAGATATACGGAGGAAGATTTAGACGAGAATCTAGACCGAGACATTTATGATGTTACAAAGAAATTCTTAGAAAAATGTGGTTATCATCAATATGAGATCTCTAATTATGCAAAAGAAGGCTATGAATGTAAGCATAATATTATATATTGGACTAGAAAAGAATACTTAGGTATTGGCCTTGGTTCTGCTTCTTTTATTAATAACGTAAGATATTCAAACGAAAAAGATATTAAAAGCTATATTGATTTAATCAATCAAAAAAAGGATATTAAGCGTGATGTCATAACTCTTACAGAAAAGAATCAGATGGAAGAGTTTGTTTTTTTAGGTTTGCGTATGAAGCAAGGAATTCGTATCAATGAATTTAAAAAAATATTTGGTTTATCGATTCTCGACGTATATGATGAGGTTATTAATCGAACAATAGAAGAAGGGCTATTGATGATGAAAGAAGATAAGCTCTGCTTAACTGATAAAGGAATTGATTTAAGTAATCTTGTTATGTCTAGATTTTTAATAGACTAGTAAGTAAAAATTTAATCATATTTTTTGTAAAATAGCACTTGACAAAATAAATGAAGAGTGCTATTTTATGTATAAAGATATTAGCACTCTAATCAAGTGAGTGCTAACAATCAAGAATAGGAGTGATTAGATGGAATTGGATGAAAGAAAATTAAAAATCTTACAGGCAATTATTAAGAACTATCTAGAGACTGGCGAACCAGTTGGTTCTAGAACTATTTCTAAGTATACCGATTTAAATCTAAGCTCCGCAACTATCCGCAATGAAATGGCTGATTTAGAGGAATTAGGATATATTGTTCAGCCACATACTTCTGCAGGACGTATACCTTCAGATAAGGGCTATCGGTTATATGTCGATATGATGCTTGAAGCTAAGATTCAAGAAGTAGAAGATATGAAGGAGTTATTATTAGAGAAGTCAGATAAGATGGATTTGTTATTAAAGCAAATTGCAAAGCTTCTTGCTAATAACACAAATTACGCGACCTTAGTATCAAAACCAAGATACAGAAGTAAGAAAGTTAAGTTTATTCAATTAACCGAAGTGGATGCAAATCAATTGCTTACTGTTATACTGATAGAAGGCAATATTGTAAAAAATAAAATAATTAACACAAATATTTTACTTGACAAAGAAATAATTCTTAAATTAAATATTGTCTTTAATACCTTCCTTCAAGGACTTGATTTAGCAGAGATTAATATGACTGTTATTCAAAAGATAAAAGAACAAGCTGGTAACTACAATAACTTGGTAAGTGATATTTTAGATGCCATAGCACAGGCAATTAGTGAAGAAGATGAAGTAGAGATATTTACTAGTGGTGCAACGAATATGCTTAAATATCCAGAGCTTACGGATATGGATAAGGTAACAGAATTATTAGATACCTTTGAAGAAAAAAATCAACTTACTGAATTAATTACAAGTAATTCCAATGGTGTCTTAACTGACTCAAAAGGAATTCAAGTATATATTGGAAGTGAAACACCAGTTGAAGCTATGAAGGATTGCTCTGTAGTAACAGCAACTTATGAAATTGAAGAAGGTGTATATGGTAAAATTGGCATTATTGGGCCAAAACGAATGGATTATGACAAAGTAGTCTCAACCCTGCACACACTTATGTTGCAGTTAGATGAAATATTTAAGAAAAAACCTAAGGATTAAGGGAAAGGTGGTTGTAAGGTGGAAGATAAGGATTTATCAACAGATGAGATGCTAAACCAAGAAGAGATGCTACATGAAGAAATAGATGAGGATACTACAGCTAACGAATCAGTAGAATCAGAGGATAGCAAAGAAGAAGTTTCAGAAGATTTAGTGAATGAGGGTTCTGAAGAGCAAAAAGGTTCAAAATCTTCTTTCTTTAAGAAAGATAAAAAGGATAAAAAAGATAAGAAAGATTTAAAGATAGATGAACTAAATGATAGATTAATAAGAACTATGGCTGAATTTGATAACTTCCGTAAACGTTCTGAAAAAGAAAAATCTCAAATGTTTGATATGGGAGCAAAGGGAATCATTGAAAAAGTACTTCCAGTTGTCGATAATTTTGAAAGAGGCCTTAGCGTTTTATCGGAAGAAGAAAAAGAAGGTGCTTTTGCACAAGGAATTGAAAAGATTTATAAACAACTAGTAACAACTCTTTCTGAGGCTGGATTAAAGCAAATCGAAGCAGTAGGTAAGGAATTTGATCCTAATTTCCACAATGCAGTAATGCATGCGGAAGACGCTGAATTAGGTGATAATATAGTAGCGGAAGAGTTTTTAAAAGGCTATATGTTTAAAGACACAGTAGTACGACATAGTATGGTAAAGGTAGTAAATTAGTAAGTATGATATAGTAAAATAATAAGAATTCGAAATAGAAATCGTAATATAAGAATTTAATATTAGGTTGATTAATTATAGGAGGAATAGATTATGGGTAAAATCATAGGAATTGACTTAGGAACAACTAACTCATGTGTAGCTGTTATGGAAGGTGGAAAACCTGTTGTTATCGCTAACACAGAAGGTGCAAGAACAACTCCATCCGTAGTTGCATTTACAAAGACTGGAGAAAGATTAGTAGGTGAACCTGCAAAACGTCAAGCAGTTACCAATGCAGATAAAACAATCTCTTCTATTAAGAGACATATGGGTACTAATTACAAGGTATCTATCGATGATAAAAAATATACACCTCAAGAAATTTCTGCAATGATTCTTCAAAAATTAAAAGCAGATGCAGAAAGCTATTTAGGTGAAAATGTTACAGAAGCAGTTATTACAGTTCCTGCTTACTTTAACGATGCTCAAAGACAGGCAACAAAAGATGCTGGTAAAATTGCGGGTCTTGATGTTAAGAGAATTATTAACGAACCAACTGCAGCAGCCCTTGCATATGGTCTTGATAATGAACATGAACAAAAAATCATGGTATATGACTTAGGTGGTGGTACTTTCGACGTATCTATTATCGAAATTGGTGATGGCGTTATCGAAGTACTTGCAACTAGCGGTGACAATAGACTTGGTGG
>JAFAEB010000326.1 GCA_023424235.1 Bacillota bacterium | reverse complement strand
GTCTAATACACTATCCCGATTTTGGCTTTTTTTCACTACTTTACTTTTCTCATCTACAATGTCATAATATCCACATTCTTCCTTAAGAAAAGCAAAGTCGTTGGTATATTTTAAATAAGTTATAATAGTGGAAATCACCCAAACCCCTTGGTCAATAAAAGCACGAAGATCCATTTCAGGAAGGGCACCTTCTCTTTTAGGAAGGGTATATTGTCTAGGACATCTTCCATTTGGCGCTGTAAAATCTAAAGCTTCTAACATCTTTCTTTTTACTGCATCTGCTTGCCAAATAAGTAAGCCCTCCATAGCTTGAAAAATATCACGTATACCGATTAAGGAACCAACATAAGCTTGAACATATCCAGTCGTTAAGGAACAAAACTCCACCTGCTTTTTCAAATGTTCTAAAAATGAATTAAATATGTTTTTATTTAATTTCGAATGATTGGATTTCCCTAATTTAAATTGTAATCGTTCATCCTTTTCCTTCTCTATTTTATCTAAATTCATTACCTCATTATCAATTTCTTCTATGCTAATCCTTCTACTTATAATACTTTCTAAATGTGCTTGATCTACACAATATTCGATATAATCCATAGATATTTCAAGGCGTATTGCATCTTGTTCACCAAGCTTAAGCGTTAGTAAATCTCCTGCAACTCCTACCTCAGTAAAATTACATATATGTATAGGCTTTCCAAAGCTTCTTAATCTTACTGCTTTCGGTGTATGCAAACTACTTCTACTACCTCCAACATATTGATATCTGGAGGTCGTTTCTTCGTGGCTTATCAAACTACATTTTTG
Organism: Bacillota bacterium; assembly: GCA_023424235.1. Lineage (GTDB taxonomy): Bacteria > Bacillota > Clostridia > Lachnospirales > Lachnospiraceae > Anaerocolumna. Next base: position 2,381 of record JAFAEB010000326.1, on the reverse strand, counting down.
TCCAAGTAATAACTTTCTCTTAATTACACCATAATTGGATATGGAGGTCGTGCGATTTAAGTCTTCATTGGTTTGAATCATAAAATATCCTAACTCATCTTTACAAGTAGGCTCCACATATCGAACCTCACGAAACCATCTATTATCTCCACTTTCAGAAATAGAATGAACTAGAAATGGATTAAAATAGGAAGACAACATTACTTCTTCTATGTTTTTACCTAAGTTTTCTACCGTCAAAGTAAAATGAATTCTTTTCTCTTCATTAATAAATACGCGAACCGAAAACCTAAGTTCTTTGCATTCAGTAATGTAATACACACATGATTTCGTAAATACAGTATAACGTTCTACTTCCATACAGTCATCCATAGAAGGAACGGATAATAAGGAAATCGTTTCATTCTTATTATTGTTATTTATTCCTGCAAAAAAACCAATCCTTGGTTCCCCACCTTCTAAAGCTCGCATAAATGGTGAAAATATTCCTTCATTACAATGCATATATCCTGATGAGTATGCCCAGAAATTAAAACCATTTGAGCCATATGGGTATCTACAATCACCATCATCTCTAGGTAACGAAAGTATTTCATCATTATCAATAAAGAATGAATTACCTGGTAGTTTATCTTCTACTTGATTCTTCTTTATATGTTCATATTGCTTTGAATAAAACTCAATTTGCTTAAGTAGTTCTGTCATATTAATACCTTCACATATTCCAGACAATTCTGCAATACAGTCCTTTCTCACATTCTTCCTTACTATAAACCTAAGAATTTCTTCATTTGGTCACATACGTCCTTAGCCATAATTTCTGTCTCCATCTCAGAATAGATACGTAATAATGGTTCTGTACCAGAAAATCTAGCACTAATCCAACCACCATTGGTAAAATAGATTTTTACACCATCCATATAAGAAATTTTTTCTATCTGATATAAAAACTCAGGTATTTTTTTCTCCTCAAATAATAAGTCCATTAGCTCAGCTTTTTTCTCAACACTAAACTTATAATCGCTCTCAAGCATATAGCTGTATCCTAGTTCCGTATATATTTCACTTAATATTTCACTTAGTGATTTACCTGTAACACATATCATTTCAACTAATAGACTAGCAGCGAAAATACCATCTTTTCCATGTATATGACCTTTAATAGAAAGACCTCCACTGCTTTCACCACCAATAATAGCATCAACTTCTTCCATCTTAGAACTTATATGCTTAAATCCAACTGGAACCTCATAGCATATTTCACCAAACTTTTTAGCAATCCTGTCAAGAAGATGGGTTGTAGTTAAATTACGAACTGCAGCCCCTTTTAACCCTTTGTATTTTAGTAAATAGTAGTAGAGTAAAATAAGAATGTTATTTGGATGAATGAACTCACCATTACTATCGATTAAACCAAGACGATCTGCATCACCATCGGTACCAATCCCTAAATCATATCCTCGCTCAATTACCATACTTTTTAGACGTTGAAGAGTCCCTTCTGTAGGAGAAGGTAATCTTCCACCAAATAAAGTATCATGTCTATCATTGATAAGATCCACATCACACCTTGCAGTAATTAATACAGCTTGAAGAGACGTTTTTGAAACACCAAACATAGGATCTAACAAAATTTTTAGATTTTTACTTCTGATGGCATCGATATTTATCATGCTAATAATTGAGTCGATGTATCCATTAAAAGGATCTTCCTTAACAATATAGCCGCTTTCAACTCCTTTATCAAATTCTATAGAGTTAATATTACTTAGACATATACCATCTAGGAAACCTTCTATCTTCTCAGTTACTACTTCGGTTGCATCTCTTCCACCCTCTGTAAATATTTTTATTCCATTATAATCTGCTGGATTATGACTTGCGGTTATAGCGGCACCATACTTTGCCTTCTTTTCCTGAACGGTATACATAACTAAAGGTGAAGGGGCAATTTTCTCAATAAATACTACTTTTATATGGTTACCAGCTAAAACTTCACTCATCCATCTTGCAGCCTTATCTGATAAAAAACGTCTGTCATATCCTATTACAAATTCATAATCTTGATTATTTTCAGCGAGAATCATATTAGCTACTGCTTGGGAAAGTAATCGTACATTATCTCGTGTAAATTCTTCTCCAATTAAAGCTCTCCATCCACCTGTTCCAAACTTAATCATTCTAATTCCTTCTTCCCTATATGTAATTGTTATATAATGATGTAGGATCAATCTAATTCTTATCTTTTAAAAACTCATCCCATAATTTTAAATACTCGTCTTTTGAATACAATGGAACATAATCCTCTTTAATCTGTGTTCCTACTTGTGCTTCATTATAAAGTAAATCAATTATAGTCATAGCCATGGCTTTCGCAGGTA
>JAFAEB010000293.1 GCA_023424235.1 Bacillota bacterium | reverse complement strand
CCGGGGTTCAAGTCCCTGAAGGTCCACTTAAAAAAAATATGGCCTAGTGGCTCAGTTGGTTAGAGCGCCGCCCTGTCACGGCGGAGGTCGAGGGTTCGAGTCCCTTCTGGGTCGTTTAGTTAAAAATATGGGATCTTAGCTCAGCTGGGAGAGCATCTGCCTTACAAGCAGAGGGTCATAGGTTCGAGTCCTATTGGTCCCACTATATTAAACTAAACTGACAAAATTGAGTTTATTAATTTTATATGCCGAAGTGGTTCAATTCTTAATAATTAACTTTGTTAATTATAGGCAGAGCGAAGATGAAAGCTGCTATGGCAAAATGAAAAACTAAATATGCCGACGTGGCTCAATTCTTGACAATTAACTTTGTTAATTGTAGGCAGAGCGAAGATGAAAGCTGCTATGGCAAACTTAAAAAACTAAATATGCCGACGTGGCTCAATTGGCAGAGCAGCTGACTTGTAATCAGCAGGTTATCGGTTCGAGTCCGATCGTCGGCTTCAAACACTAAAATGTTTGATGATACAATGATGAATTGTATTAAGTATAATGGTTTATACTATGAATGATATTTCGATGTTTTACATCTTAATATAAATATGGATGGATTCCCGAGTGGCCAAAGGGGGCAGACTGTAAATCTGTTAGCGACGCTTTCGAAGGTTCGAATCCTTCTCCATCCATTTAGTTTTAAATTTAATAAAAGTAATACTGGCGCGGGGTGGAGCAGTCTGGAAGCTCGTCGGGCTCATAACCCGAAGGTCATAGGTTCAAATCCTGTCCCCGCAATTAGAAAACAAAATGTTTTCAAACAAATTGCCCAGATAGCTCAGTCGGTAGAGCAATGGACTGAAAATCCATGTGTCGCTGGTTCGATTCCGGCTCTGGGCATTTTTTGTTGCTATTTTTAATAAAATTTATTAAAATGGACATTATAATAGTATTACAAATATGGGACATTAGCTCAGTCGGTAGAGCACTTGACTTTTAATCAAGGTGTCCCGGGTTCGAATCCCGGATGTCTCAGTTTAACAAAGGCTTTTTAGAAGTCTTTTTTTTATGTCTTTTTATATATCTGCTATTTACTATCCTTCACTATATTTTTTTCTTACCTCTTACTCTTTCTAATTCTTTTCCTCCATTATTTTTAAAGTGACACGTGTCCTTTGTTTTTTATGTTTTATGGTCTATAATGACCTTAGACAACTAGGTATTATAAAGTATAAAAATATTTATAATTTGGATTATTAATGCAAATTATAGTTAGTATGTTAATTGAATTAATTAGTATATTAAATGAATTAATTATTGTTTAATATATAAGTTAATGGTATAATAAGACACGTAGAAAATGGGTAGTATAATAGATATGTGACTACTATATAATTTAAGTTAAACATGATTCAATACTTTATTCACAAAATAGTATAGTATTGTGATGTTTATCCCGTTTTTTAATCCTGATTGTGGATAAAATAATATTATCTATATGAAATAGGCTTAAGAAAAGGGAAATAAAGAATTATTTCTTATTATTCTATTAACTTAGTTGTATTTTACTTTGCACTTATCTAAAGTAATTTAATTATATCTATGCCTATCCTTAACTTATAATTGCAATATAGTTTTTCTTATAGTATATTGTTATTATAAACAGGCAAAGTAGATAAATTACATTATATGTTTTAAATTTTTATAAAATACTTTAGTAATACTTTGATTCATTAAATAATCCATATGGATTTATTATTTAAAGGAGGATTTTTAGGTATGAAGTTTTTTATTGACACAGCTAATGTAGAGGATATTAAAAAGGCAAACGATATGGGCGTTATATGTGGAGTAACAACGAATCCATCACTCATAGCAAAAGAAGGAAGAAATTTTAATGAAGTTATTAGTGAAATAGCATCTATTGTTGATGGACCTATTAGTGGGGAAGTTAAGGCTACAACTGTTGATGCTGAAGGAATGATTAAAGAAGGACGCGAAATAGCAAAAATTCACCCAAATATGGTTGTAAAAATTCCAATGACGGTTGAAGGCCTTAAAGCTACAAAAGTTCTTTCAAGTGAAGGTATTAAAACAAATGTTACTTTAGTTTTTTCTGCAAATCAAGCTTTATTAGCTGCTAGAGCAGGTGCTACTTATGTATCACCATTTTTAGGACGTTTAGATGATATTTCTATGCCAGGTATTGATCTAATCCGTACAATCGCGGATATATTTAGTATTTATGAGTTAGAAACTGAGATTATAGCAGCAAGTGTACGCAATCCGATACATATTACTGATTGCGCATTAGCTGGAGCTCATATCGCTACTGTTCCTTATAGCGTAATTGAACTATGTACTAAACATCCATTAACGGATCAAGGTATAGAAAAATTCCAAAAAGATTATAAAGCTGTATTTGGAGAATAATAATTTAACTTATTTCTAGGAGGATATACAATGAATCACATGGATACAATGTCAGTTAATGCAATTCGAGTTCTTTCCGCTGATGCGGTTCAAAAAGCAAACTCTGGTCACCCAGGACTTCCATTAGGAGCAGCTGCTATGGCTTATGAATTATGGGCTAAGCATATGAAACATAATCCAAAGAATCCTAATTGGGTAAATAGAGATAGATTCATATTATCAGGCGGACATGGATCAACACTTTTATATTCCTTACTTCATTTATTTGAATATGGATTAACAATTGACGATCTTTCTAATTTCAGACAATTAGACTCCCTTACACCTGGACATCCTGAATATGGACATACTGTAGGTGTTGAAGCTACTACTGGTCCACTTGGTGCAGGTATGGCTATGGCTGTTGGTATGGCTATGGCAGAAGCTCATTTATCAGCTAAATTTAATCGTGATGGTTTCCCTGTTGTTGATCACTATACTTATGTACTTGGTGGAGATGGATGTATGATGGAAGGTATTTCATCAGAAGCTTTCTCATTAGCAGGTACTTTAGGCCTTGGAAAGCTAATTGTATTTTATGATTCAAATAAAATATCCATAGAAGGTAGTACAGATATCGCATTTACTGAAGATGTTAAGAAACGCTTCGAAGCATTTGGCTTCCAAACTTTAGTTGTAGAAGATGGTAATGACTTAGTAGAAATTGGTGAAGCAATTAAAGCTGCTAAAGCTGATACAACAAGACCTACTATGATTACAGTAAAAACTAAAATTGGTTTTGGATGCCCAAATAAAGAAGGAAAAGCAAGTGCACATGGTGAACCTTTAGGTGCAGATAATGTGGACGCATTAAAAGATAATCTTGGTTGGCCTTCAAAAGAGCCTTTCTTTGTACCAGATGAAGTATATGCTAATTATAAATCAATTGTAGAAAAGAATGCTTCCTATGAAGAAGAATGGAATACAATGTTTGCTGAATATGCAAAAGCATATCCAGAATTGAAAGAATTATGGGATAAGCACCATGATTTAGACATAGCGAAAGACTTAATCGATAATGAGGAGTTCTTTGCATTCCCAGACAAGCCAGAAGCTACAAGAAATCTATCTGGAATGGTAATTAATCGTATCAAAGACTTAGTTCCTGGTTTCTTTGGTGGATCTGCGGATCTTGCTCCATCTACTAAGACTTATATGAATAATGAAGGAGACTTCTCTAAAGATAACTATTTAGGACGTAATTTACACTTTGGTGTTAGAGAACTTGCAATGGCTGGTATCGGTAACGGTTTAGCATTACATGGTGGTTTAAGACCTTATGTATCAACATTCTTTGTATTTAGTGATTATGTTAAACCAATGGCAAGATTATCTTCTTTAATGGGACTTCCATTAACTTATGTTTTAACACATGATAGTATTGGTGTTGGTGAAGATGGACCTACTCATGAACCAATTGAACAATTAGCTATGCTACGTGCTATGCCAAACTTTACAGTATATAGACCAGCAGATGCTACTGAAACGATTGCTGGATGGTACCATGCGATAACATCTAAAAACACACCAACTGCTCTTGTTTTAACACGACAAAATCTTCCACAATTAGCTGGATCGAATAAGCTAAGTGCATTAAAGGGTGGTTATGTTATCGAAGCTTCTACAAAAGAAGTTGCTGATGCAATTATTATTGCTAGTGGATCTGAAGTAGAATTAGGTGTTAATGCAAAAGCTGAACTAGCGAAAGAAGGCATTGATGTAGCTGTTGTAAGTATGCCATCCGTTGATTTATTTGAAGAACAATCAGAAGAATATAAGGAAAGTGTACTTCCTAAGGCTGTACGCGCTAGAGTAGCAGTAGAAGCTGGATCTCCTTTTGGTTGGGGTAAATATGTAGGCCTTGACGGTGCATATGTAACAATGAATGGTTTTGGAGCTTCTGCACCAGCATCTGTTCTATTTAAAAAATTCGGATTTACAACTGAAAATGTTGTTGCTACAGTGAAATCCGTATTAAATAAATAAGAAATAGGCTTAGAGTTATAAGTATTTTCTAGAGCTTTTAACTTAAATTATATATTGCAACTAATAATAGAAGGTAATTTACCATATAAAAGTAAATTACCTTCTATTTTAATTAAACTTTAATCAAGGAGTTATTGAAAAATATTGTAACTAATAATAGAATGGTATTAGATCATATAATTTGGGTGTCAAAAGCCCCTATTAAAATTATACTTGTGTAAATTACCATTCCCATAAATTAGATAAGGCTTTTGACACACGAATACAAGTATTAGATAACGAATTAGGAGGGTATGTATGGCAAAGATATTAATCGTAGAAGATGAAAGTAAAATTGCTCGCTTTATCGAACTTGAATTAAAATATGAGGGTTATGAAGTAGTGATTGCAACAGATGGTAGAAGTGGTCTAGAAAAGGGGCTAAATAAGGATATTGATCTAATATTATTGGATATAATGCTTCCTGGTTTAAGTGGTATTGAAGTTTGTAGAAGAATAAGAATGGAGTCAAGTGTACCAATTATTATGCTTACAGCAAAGGATGATGTTACAGATAAGGTAGCTGGCCTTGATATTGGTGCTGATGATTATATGACGAAACCTTTTGCGATTGAAGAATTATTAGCGCGTATTCGTGTTGCTCTTAATCGTCATTCTAAATTATCACATTCAAAAGTGGATATGTTGCAAATTGGTGAATTAAGCTTAAATCTAACCAGTCATAGTGCTTTTTATGGGGAGGATGAATTAGCTCTTACAAAAAAGGAATATGAATTACTAGAGTATTTATTACGTAATAAAAACATTGCTCTTACAAGGGAACAGATGTTAAATAATGTTTGGGATTATGAATACCTAGGTGATACCAATGTTGTTGATGTCTACATTAGATATTTAAGACAAAAAATTGATGATAAATATGGAATTCATTTAATTAATACAGTGAGAGGGGTAGGTTATATTATAAAAGATGAAAAATAATTATAAGGAAGAATTTAGGCTTTTACTAGCTAAAATAATCCTCCCCTTTCGTAAGAAAAGAGAAGAATGGCTAGGTAATTTTCGATTTTCCATTGCTTTTCGAATTTCACTACATTATTTAAAGTTAATGCTTTTTGGCGGAATTTTTTTTATGGCTTCCTTTATCATTTTGTATTACATGTCTGAATATAAAAATGGTGTATATAAAACAGAAAGGATACGTAATACTTTAACTGAAATATCTATAGATGAACTTAATCATATCACGATTAATCCCTATTACGTGGATGGTATCACCTTAAAATTATTAGATGATGATGGTAATATACTATATAATGATATTCATACAGATAAAGATATTATTGCATCAAAAAAGATTTTTAATAAAGTATATTATGAAAGAACCAATGAACATATATATCCAACAATCATTTTATATGATGAGACTTCATTTCATATAGATAACAGATTATATTCCATGCATGTATTATATGATATGTCTGATAGCAGTAATAAACTTGAATGGCTCTTATTATCTACAAGCATACTTTATCTATTCATCGTCTACATTATTATAAGAAGGGGTAAAATTAGCGATTTAAATCTATTAAAGCCCATTTATGATATGTCTGAAACGGCTAATAGGCTAACCGTTAAAAACCTTGATAGTAAGCGGTTAAATGTAGAAGGTACTAAGAATGAATTAAAAGACTTAGCAGGTGTTATCAATAACATGCTTGACCGAATTGAATTATCTTATGAGAGTCAAAAGCAGTTTGTATCGGATGCATCTCACGAATTACGTACGCCTATAGCAGTGATCGAAGGTTATGCTAATCTTCTTAACAGATGGGGTATGAAAGACGAAGAGGTATTATTAGAATCCATTGAAGCCATAACCAATGAAGCTAAAGCAATGCATGATTTAATTGAGAAATTACTGTTCTTATCAAGGCATGATAAGAAAAAGTTAAATCTTAAAAAGGTTAAATTTAATATGAGTACGGTTATTGATGATATGGTTAAAGAAACCAAGATTGTTACCACCAATCGCAATATTATAAATGGGATTAACGAGGATGTTATTGTATATGGCGATAAGCAATCCTTAAAGCAGGCAATACGTATCTTTATTGATAATGCAATTAAGTACACAAAGGATGATGGTACAATCATAATTAGTTGTGAAAATAAAGATGGTGACTGCATTATTACCATTGAAGATAATGGTATAGGTATGACTAAGAAGGATATAGAACATATATTTGAACGCTTTTACCGATCGGATAATGTAAGAGATGAGAAAATCAGTGGTCATGGACTTGGTCTATCCATTGCAAAACTTATTATCTTAGGCCATACAGGAATCATAAAGGTAAGATCTCAATATAAAAAAGGTACTAGTTTTATAATAACGCTACCTAAGAGGTATTAGATAAGAAGAGATAAAGTCTAAAAGCATAAAGGTATGCTAATATAATAGAACTATGTGATATTGAGATATAATAAATATTTGATAACTATATCATACTGACATTTAAAAACATGTGGTACTGAGATATAACTATGTGATAGTTGAGATAAAAAAATGGATAATTACCATATTAAAAAATATCGAATATTAAAATATTAAGAATAGCTAATATTATAATACTAATAAATCGGTAATACCTGATTTAAATAATAGTAATTTAAGAATAGAAATTAAAAAAAGTGCTTTCCAGTGATACTTATAAATCACCAGAAAGCACTTTTTAATAGTCCTATACCAATAGTCCTATACCAACTATGCAGTTTCAACGTTCGGCATCTTTTGCATCTCTAATTGTGCATTTACAAGGCCATAGTAGATTCCTTTTAATTCAAGTAACTCATTATGGCTACCTATCTCAGCTACTTTTTTACCATCAATAACAATCAGCCTATTGGCATTTCTAAGGGTTGAAAGGCGGTGGGCAATTGCAAAGGTCGTTCTACCCTTTGTTAGTCGATCTAGAGCCTGTTGTATCAAATATTCGCTTTCTGTATCTAGGGCCGAGGTAGCTTCGTCTAGAATTAGAAGCTTCGGATCGTTTAGGATGGCTCTAGCAATTGCGATACGTTGACGTTCACCACCAGATAATTTGTGTCCATGCTCACCTACATAGGTATTATATCCATCTGGCATTTTACATATAAAATCATGTGCATTTGCAGTTTTAGCAGCCATTATAACTTCCTCCATGGTTGCATCTTGTTTCGCAAATTTTATGTTATTTAAAATAGTTCCTGAAAATAAAAAGGTTTCTTGTAGTACAACACCAATTTGAGAATGAAGAGAGTTTATCTTAATATTGTTGATGTTAATACCATCTACTAAGATCTCGCCTTGATTAACATCATATAGCCTCATAATTAAGTTAATAAGAGTGGATTTACCAGTTCCACTTGATCCTACTAGGCCAATCATCTCACCCTTTTTCACTTCAAAATTAATATTTTCTAATACTGGCTCATAGGATTTATAGCCAAAGTGAACATTTTTAAAGGTAATATCACCGTGGATATTATGATCAATGGAAGCTTTCGTATCTACGATATCAGGTTCTTCATCTAAGATGTCATAAGCTCTCTCAAGGGACGTTACAAGTTGAACAATACGTCTTGGAAGGAAAGTCATCCAGCCCAGTGGCCCATATAAAATACCTGTGTAGGTTATAAACTGAATTAACTCACCTTGGGTAAGAGAACCATTAATAACATTAAGTCCTCCAAAATAAGTTGCAAAGTAAATACCAATTCCCATGATAAAGGTAACCATAGGAGAAAATATTGCCCAGAATATTTCAAGGTTTTTCTGTGCTTTTGCAAAATCCTCAGACAATTCATTAAATCGTCCCGCTTCCATCTCTTCTTTACCAAAGGATTTAACCACTCTCATACCAGAGATAACATCTTGTAAGGAACTTTTCATTCTGTCATGCTTTAGCCATTGATGATGAAACATTCTGTGGATACGCTTTCGAAATAATCTACTAATTAGTGCTACAACACCTACAAACATAGTTGATAGGATTGTTAGTTTAACATCCATAATTAGCATGTATGCTAAGGCACCACACATAGTAAAGAGGACAGAAAACATATTACTAAAGGATTCTTCCATAAATCTTCTTATTTCAGAGGTATCTCTTACTACACGGTTCATAATCTCTCCTGGCTTTCTTGTATTAAGAAAGGAGAGGGATAGGATTTGAACTTTATGATAAAGCTTACTTCTAAGGTCCATGCTAATTCTTGAACCTAAGGTAACACACCACCAGTGTTTCACTACATTAATTGCAATAACAAGAGAGGTTAGGAGTAACATAGTCAAGACGAACTTTAGTACTTCCCTATAATCACTTGTATCTTGGCGTAATACATTATCAATAAAGTCACGTTGAATTCTTGGCATTAATAAATTTAAAAAGGATGATACAATCATAAAGAATGAAATTAAGTAAAGCCTTACCTGGTATGGCTTACATAAGTCAAAAAATTTGCTTAGTGATACAAATCTTCCATTACAATGAGGACAGACACTTGTTCCTGGTAATGCTCTACCACATTTTAAGCAAAACTTTTCTTTTTCTTTACTTTCTACAAGAATATTATCTCCTTTAGCTAAATGATAAGCTCCTCGTGCAATATAAGAATATCTTGATACATGTTTCATTGAGAATCGAACAAGCAGATAATCCTCACCTTTTATAGTTACAGTTAGAATACCGTTATCCACTAGGGATTCACATTTTATTTTTTCACAGTCACTTAAATTAATATTATGAGTTACATTAGTACCAGATAGAACAATTAAGCGATAATTCGTAATTACAACATAACCATCTTGCTTAAAGCTTAGATTAAAATCCAGATCATATGGAGCTAAGTAGTGGATAGACTCATCACTTTTTAGGTTCAAATGTGGATAAAGTTCTTCTGGCAATGGGTAGTTTAATATCATAATTCTCCTCCTATGGCATGCCCATTAGGTATACTATAAATATACTAAATAAATAGATCTAACTTTTTAAGTTCATTGGCAGATAACTTGTTGATATCAGGAATTTCAAATCTATTTCCATCTAAATCTGTAATAAGAAGTCTAGTATCCGTTAATGGAACAACGGTTCCACCACCCATTGAGATGGTAAATTTACAAATACCATAATCCGTTAATACTTCAAAATATGCGTAACCATATTCATCTTTAATATCAATTATCTTCTTAATTATTGGTGTAAAGTATCTTATGTTAAGTTGTTCAAGGAGCATTTCTCTTTGCTCTTTCGGAATGTCATTAAGATGTTTAATAATTCCTATTTCCCTTAACTTTTCATCAGTCTCCCTAATGGATATGTACTCATCTGGTTTTGTAAATGGAAAGGTACGAAAGACATTAACACGATCATAAGTCTTATCGTTAAAGGTTAGAGATACAAAACCTCCCTTTGTACGTGAAAAGCTACAATTATCTTTATTTAAATATCGTAATTCTAAAATATCCTCTGACATATCCTCCATGGACTCTTCAATGGATTTGTCTTCTTGTAATTTAATTTCCTCTAAGCTCACTTTTTACCCTCCTTATTCAATACCACGTAATGCTAATGCTTTGCTTTGTAGTTCCATTAATTTATAATAGGTACCTTTTTGTGATATTAGTTCATCATGAGTACCAGATTCCGTTAATTTACCTTCATCAATAACAATTAGTTTATTGGCATTCTTAAGCGTTGATAAACGATGTGCTATCGATAAGGTAGTACGACCTTTAACAAGCATATTTAATGAGTTTTGAATGGATTGCTCTGTTTCCGTATCTACCGAAGCGGTTGCCTCATCTAATATTAATATTTTTGGATTACATAGTATGGCTCTAGCGATGGAGATACGTTGTCTTTCTCCACCGGAAAGAGAACGGCCACTTGATCCAATAACCGTATCGTAGCCGTCTGGCATTTTTGTTATGAAATCATGAGCGCTTGCTAAGACAGCGGCACTTATAATCTCATGTATGGAGGCATCCGGTTTTGCATATGCAATATTTTGCGCTACCGTACCCATAAAGATATAGGTCTCTTGAGAAACCATTGCAATATGTCTTCTTAAATCAGTAGATGCCATATCTCTTATTGATATATCATCAATTAATATGTCACCTTCTTGAGGATCGTATAATCTAGATATTAAGTTTACTAATGTTGATTTACCGGCACCGGAGCGACCTACTACTCCAAGCATTTCACCTGCATTCACTTCAAAGGTTACATCCTTTAAAATTGGATTATGAGATTCATATCCAAAGGTTACATTTTTTAATGTTATTTTACCTTGTAATTCTTCAACTCTAACAGGTTTTGGTGATTCAACTATTTCAGGTCTTGCATCGATTATTTCAAATATTCTTTGGGCACTGTTAATACTATTTGCCCACCAACGAAATATATAAGACATGAAGTCAAGTGGACCATTAAGTTGATTAATATAGCCTACAAAAGTAATTAACACACCAAGTTCCATACCAGTTCGCTGAAGTACTAGCATTGATCCAAAACCCCAAACAATAAAAGCAGCAATATTCTCAACCATAGAGTATAGGGCATAGAAGCGGTTATCAAAGGAAACTAAATCGAGTTCTGATTTACGTACCTTTTCATTGTATTTTGAAAACCGTTTCATCTCACTATCTTCTTGACCAAAGGCTTTTACAACACGAGCACCTGTAATATTATCATTAATCTGTCCATTTAAACTACGATTGGCTCTATGTCTTCTTCCATAAAAGCTCCAAAGCTTTGGCAATAGTTTGAGACTTATTAATGTTAAAAATGGCAGCAGGAAAAGCGAGGCTATGGCTAACTTAGCATTTATTATAACCATTACAACACATGTTGATATAATCGTTAAAATATTAATAAAAAGATAAGGAAGACCATCAATGAAAAAGCCTGTTACTTCGCTTGCATCATCTAAGACTCTTGTCATTAAGCTACCCGTTTGTCTATTGTTATAAAAACTAATTGATAACTTACCCATGTTTTCAAAAATTTTGGATTTAATATTATTTACCACAGATGGAACAATGGTAGCGGTTAGAGTACCTTGTATAATTCCAAGTATTTGTATGGTAATTTTAGAGAGTAGCATGGTTAAAACTACAAATAATAAGGCATAACTGAACTTTCCTAATGGTAAATTGATTAGTGCAAGAAAATTTTCATTTTTACTAAGTACATTATCGTAAAGAAT
>JAFAEB010000252.1 GCA_023424235.1 Bacillota bacterium | reverse complement strand
TAACAAATTTATAACCCTTTCCACTCTTATCTACTTCTTCTAATAGATTTTGTCCTTCAATATTTGGATGAGCAAGTTCAACTCCATTCTCATCAATAACCATAAAATATCCGTTCTTCCCCAAATTAATATCATTGTTAATAATACGAGTCCCGTCACTTTGTTTTGGACCAATTAAATTCACTTTTACATCTTCCATCGCTTCTTCTAGAGGCAATAATCCTAGTTCTACTTCTTTTTGCTTTATTTCAATTAAATCAATAGCGTGTCTTACACTATTTTTTAGAAGTATCTGACCCTTTTTGTCTAGTTCTGACTTTGCAATTGTGTAACTAATGATACCCGTTGTAAGTAATGGAACAATAAGTAATAATGTAGTTACAAAAATCATCTTATTACCAATTGTCTTGATAGAACTGTGCTTCTTCATTCGCTTCTTCATTTTAACCTCCAAGTACATTTTATTCGTTTGTAATAACTTATCTTCCTTAAAATGACATATTAATATTATATCTAAAATATCGTAATAGTACAAGTGGGCCACCATACTTATAGCTTACTAGATTGTAAAACTTATGTAAAAAATATGACTTAAAACGACAAAAGGGTAAGCAATACAACGGCGTATTGTTACCCTTTTTAAGTTTATTATTTAAGCATATTTTAAGTTTAAAATCTTATAGCTTTTACACCAAAGGTTACATTCTCACCATTGATATTCCACTCTTTTATAAATCCTTTTACTTCTTCTAGATTCATTGTATCAGCCATGACTTCAGACTTAATCGTCTCTTCATTCTTCGCAAAGATATCCCTAATCTTATCATTAGCAGTTTGATAGATTGCAATATGGTCCATAACTTCAAAACCAGCATCTTTTCTCATGGTTTGAATCTTACTAATGATTTCTCTTACAAAACCTTCTTCAATTAATTCCTCTGTTAGATTTGTATCTAATACTACCGTTACTCCTCTATCTGAATTAGAGATAAAGCCTTCTGTTTGAGCAGTCTCAATTAATAAGTCTTCTTTTAATAGATAAGCATCTTCGCCATTAAGATTTACTTTTAAGCTACCTGTTTCATTGATTTCATCCATTGCAACATTACCGTTAAGATTTGATAAAATCTCACGAATAGCTCCAATATTCTTACCAAACTTAGGTCCTAATGTTTTAAGCTGTGGCTTAAAGCTATAGGATGTAAAGTCTCTAACATCATCTTTAAAGATAACTTCTTTTACATTAAGCTCTTCTTCGATGATTTCCACATAGAAGTCTGGTAGGTCACTATAGCTAGCTTTTACATACATCTTACCAATTGGCTGTCTATTTTTAATATTAGCCATATTTCTACAAGCACGACCAAGTACTACAATATCAAGTACTGCTTCCATGTTTTCTTCTAATTCTTTATTAATGTAAGCTTCGTTATAAGATGGATATTCACATAAATGAACACTTTCAGGTGCAGTCTTATCAATATTAACCACTAAGTTGCGGTAAATATCTTCTGTCATATAAGGAATAAATGGTGCAGATACTTTTGATAAGGTTACTAATGTAGTATATAGAGTCATATAGGCATTAATCTTATCTTGTTCCATACCCTTAGCCCAGAAACGTTCTCTACTTCTTCTAACGTACCAGTTACTCATTTCATCTACAAAGTCATCTAAAATTCTTGCAGCTTCTGT
Source organism: Bacillota bacterium (assembly GCA_023424235.1). GTDB lineage: Bacteria > Bacillota > Clostridia > Lachnospirales > Lachnospiraceae > Anaerocolumna. Next base: position 1,492 of record JAFAEB010000252.1, on the reverse strand, counting down.
AATTCTGTATTTTTCTAAGTTTTCATCCACAGTTTTTACTACCGTATTTAACTTGGATAATAACCATTTATCCATAACAGGAAGCTTATCATATTCTAATTTATATTTTGTCGCATCAAAACCATCGATGTTAGCATATAGAACAAAGAAAGCATAGGAGTTCCAGAAAGTACCCATGAATTTTCTTTGACCTTCGGTAACTGCATTATTGTGGAAACGATTTGGTAACCATAGGGCACTGTTAATATAGAAGTACCAACGAATCGCATCCGCACCGTGTTGTTCTAAGGCATCAAATGGATCAACTGCATTTCCTTTGGATTTTGACATCTTTTGTCCGTTCTCATCCTGAACATGACCGAGAACAATAACATTCTTAAAGGCTGCTTTATCAAAGATTAGAGTTGAAATCGCATGTAGAGAGTAAAACCACCCTCTTGTTTGGTCAACTGCTTCACTAATAAAGTCTGCAGGGAAGTTAGCTTCAAACTTATCTTTATTTTCAAATGGATAATGCCATTGTGCAAAAGGCATAGAACCAGAGTCAAACCAGCAGTCGATTACTGGAGATACACGTTTCATTTCCTTCTCACAGTGAGGGCACTTAATGGTTACTGCATCAATAAATGGTCTATGAAGTTCAATATCATCTGGACAATTATCTGACATTGCTTTTAATTCTTCAATGCTTCCAATTGCATGTCTATGTCCATCTTCACATTCCCAAATATTAAGTGGAGTACCCCAATAACGATCTCTACTAATACCCCAATCTTGAACATTGGCAATCCAGTCACCAAAACGTCCTTTACCAATGGTTTCAGGCATCCAGTTGATCGTATTATTGTGTTCGATTAATTTATCCTTTACCTCTGTCATCTTAATAAACCAAGAATCTCTTGCATAGTAGATTAATGGTGTATCACATCTCCAACAGAATGGATAGCTGTGTTCATATTTAAGAACCTTAAATAATAAGCCCTTTTCTCTTAGTAACTTCATAATGCCTTCATCTGCTTTTTTACAGAACATTCCTGCAAAATCAGTTACTTCTGGCTTAAATTCACCTTTACCATCAACTAGTTGAACAAATGGTAGGTCATATCTACGACCAACACTAGCATCATCTTCACCAAAGGCAGGTGCAATGTGAACAACACCAGTACCATCGGATAAGGTTACATAATTATCGCAAGTTACGTAATATGCTTTCTTATCAACAGTTGCATAATCAAATAAAGGTTCATATTCCTTATATTCTAAATCCTTACCAACATAAGTTTCTACTACTGTATAGTCACCATCAATTACTGATAAAAGTGCTTCAGCTAAGATATAATATTCGGTGCAAACAACTTCATTATCAGCACCTTCTACATCCTTTTTAACTAGGTCACCTTTTTCATTAAGACCAACGGATACTTTCACATAAGTTTCTTCTGGGTTCACACATAGTGCAACGTTAGAAGGTAGGGTCCAAGGAGTTGTAGTC
>JAFAEB010000192.1 GCA_023424235.1 Bacillota bacterium | reverse complement strand
TCATTATATGTAGATATTTATTTTTAACTCATTCCTTTTGTTAAAAATAAATTAAGCTTAATAAATCGATATCTAACTAATAATATCATTTTTTTCCAAGCAAATCAAGTCACATGGCATCAAAATGTAAGATGAGAATAGACTATATTATAGTTGTTTTATAATGAGGTTAGTTGCTTTGTGTATTGAACACACAATGTCACCAGACTTTAGAAAGGTATGGTTTATTAAAATGAAAAAACCACTTATTGGAATAAGCCCACAATATGATTATGAAAGAAATCGAATTTTTGTTGTCAAAAATTATTTAGATTCCATAAGAATTACAGGTGGGATACCTATTCTTCTGCCCCTAAAAATACAAAGAGAAGACTTAGAAGATTTAATATCAAGACTTGATGGTGTTTTATTTACTGGCGGGCCAGACATTGACCCCTTTATGTTTGGTGAAGAAACCATGGAACACGGTGGTATTGTAGTTCCTGAGCGTGATCAATTAGAGGAACTTTTGTTTCACCTCACGTATCATTCCAATAAGCCAATTCTAGGAATATGTAGGGGTATACAAGTAATTAATGTATTTTTAGGTGGTACTTTATACCAGGATTTAAGATATTTTAAGTCTAGATATGGCATCGAAATGGATTATAAGAAATCCTTGTATCCGATCGAGCATTATCAAAAATCAGAAAATCATGTCCTTTCACACAGTGTTGTTATAACATCAAATTCTATGCTACATCAAATTACTAGCAAGGAAGAATTTCGAGTGAACTCATTCCATCATCAGGGAATCAAAGAAGTTGCGCCTTCTCTTAGTATATCGGCTGTATCTAAGGACGCTTTGGTGGAAGCCGTTGAACTAAAAAATTACAAGTATTTATTAGGTGTTCAATGGCACCCGGAACATTTAACAACGGTAGATGAAAATTCCTACCATATCTTTAAATCTTTTATCAATGCATGTTAAACAGGAAACAGGAAGTCTCCATTAAATATATGGATAACTTCCTGCTTTCTAGTCATGTAACTATTTTTTTATATGCTTTCTTTTTGTACCTTTGTCTTTTGTATCTTTGTTTTTTACTACTTTGCTTTTTGAATCGTTATTCCTTACGGTTTTTGTTCTAACATCATTATTTTTAATGTCTTTGATTTTTACGTCTTTCGCTTTAACATCTTTTGCTTTGAAGTCTTTTGCTTTAACGTCTTTTGCTTTAACGTCTTTTGCTTTGAAGTCTTTCGTTTTAACATCTCTTGCTTTAACATCTTTTACTTTAACATCTTTTGCTTTAATGTCGTTATATCTTATATCTTTATTCTTAAAATCCTTACTTCTTACTTCCTTATTCTTTATATCCTTTGATTTTCTTTCATTATTATCTTGGAATTTATCTTTTCTATCTGTTTTTTGATTTGTAACTTTCTTTGTAACTTTACTTGAAGATTTATTGACTTTATTATCCCTATTATCATTCGTATAATTCTTTCCCTTTATCACTCTTGGACGAATTAAGCAATTTTTATCGAATCCAATTAAGTCTGTTCTTCCAGCTGTAGTCAAAGCCTCTACCACTAGCTCATAATTTTTAGGATTTCTATACTGTATTAAGGCACGTTGCATGGCTTTTTCATGTGGAGTTTTCGGTACATAAACTTCTTGTAAGGTTCTAGGATCATAGCCAGTATAGTACATACAGGTAGAGATTGTTGAAGGAGTTGGATAAAAATCTTGTACTTGTTCCGGCATATAGCCTAAATCCCTTAAATACTCTGCTAATTCAATGGCTTCTTTCAAGGTTGAACCTGGATGGGAAGACATAAGATAAGGTACAACAAATTGATTCTTACCAACCTTTTCATTGGTCTTCTTGTATTTATTAATAAATGATTCATACACATGATTTTTAGGTTTACCCATTAAATCAAGCACTTTATCACTAATATGTTCAGGTGCTACTTTAAGTTGTCCACTAACGTGATGCTCACATAATTCTGTCATAAAGGTATCATCTTTATCTTGAATCAAATAATCGAAGCGTATACCAGAGCGAATAAATACTTTTTTAACATTTGGTAACTCTCTTAACTTACGTAGTAAGGAGAGATAATCTTTATGATCCACTTTTAGATTCTTACAAGGAGTAGGGAATAAACATTGCTTTTTCACACATGCTCCAACTTTATTTTGCTTTTCACAGGCTCTATGTCTAAAATTAGCAGTAGGGCCTCCAACATCATTAATATAACCTTTAAAGTCCTTATCCCAAATTAAATGATTTGCTTCCGCAAGTATGGATTCATGACTTCTCGTTTGTATAATTCTACCTTGATGAAATGTCAATGCACAGAAGCTACATCCACCAAAGCATCCCCTATTACTTACTAAACTAAATTTCAATTCTTCTATTGCAGGAATACCACCAAGTTCCTTGTAGGACGGATGATAATCTCTCATAAATGGAAGTGAATATACACGATCCATTTCAGCTTGAGTAAGTGGTTTAGACGGTGGATTTTGAACAATATATTCATTGTCGCTGTATTTTTCGACTAAACGCTTTCCTGAGTAAGGGTCTGTATTTAGATATTGAATGTTAAAACTCTTAGCAAACTCTAATTTGCTCTCAAGTATTGTATTAAAATCAGGTAAATTAATAGCATCATATACAGAAGAAGTGTCTTTTGCTTTATAAACCGTACCATCAATAAAGGTAACATCCTTAATATGGATACCACTATTTAGAGCATCAGCAATCTCAACAATTGAATGCTCTCCCATACCATAAGAGATAAGATCTGCTTGGGAATCAAGAAGGATAGATCGTTTTACTTTATCACTCCAATAATCATAATGACCTAATCTTCTAAGACTTGCCTCAATACCACCAATAATAATTGGAGCATTTTTGTAGACTTTTCGTATTAAGTTACTATAGACAATGGTTGCTCTATCTGGCCTTTTCCCCATAACTCCGCCTGGAGTATAGTAATCCATCTGTCTCTTTTTCTTTGCAACTGTGTAATGATTAACCATGGTATCCATATTACCACCACACACTAGGAAACCAAGTCTTGGTTCACCGAGAATTGTTATACTATTACTATCCTTCCAATCTGGCTGTGATATAATTCCCACTTTATAGCCATGACTTTCAAGAACTCGGCTAATAATAGCTGGTCCAAAGGAATGGTGATCCACATATGCATCTCCAATTACATAAACAAAGTCACATTGCTCCCAATCACGTTTATCCATATCTGCTTTACTTATTGGTAAAAAATCTTTTATCATTTATACATAGAAGAATGTAAGCATTACATTCTTTACTCCTTTCAATTATAACCCTACTATAGTTGTTCCTGTACCATAACATATTAAGATTTGCAAGATAACCAAACAAATTCCAATACTTTTACGCACTTTCTAATAATCTTACTAAGTATAACTGATATTGTACTAATAGTCGATACTAATTTTCACACAAAGATAAAATTATCGTGTTTTTATTCATAGGACTTAAACTAGCACGTATAAAATAAAAAACATCCAAGAAACTGATATTCCCCTATGTAGCAGGC
>JAFAEB010000121.1 GCA_023424235.1 Bacillota bacterium | reverse complement strand
CTGGGATAACATATAAACAGCAAATTATAGGTAATAAGAAGACAACGCCTTTTGATTTATTTTTAATTATTTTCTTTCTTGGTGTCATTGTGGCTACCTTATATCCATTCTTAAATGTGCTTGCAATATCACTTAATGATGCATTGGATACAGTACGTGGTATGAACTTTATTATTCCAAGAAAATTTACCTTTGCGAACTATGAGAAATTATTTAAAGAAGAAGATTTACTTACACCTTTTGTTATATCTGTATTACGAACATTTTTTGGTACAATAACCAATTTAGCAGCAACTGCTATGATTTCCTTTGTATTTAGTAGAAGAGACTTTTATTTTAATAAATTATTTACGGTTCTCTTTATCATCACAATGTATGTAAGTGGAGGTTTGGTACCGGAATATTTATTAATTGGCAGAACCTTAGGATTATCGAATAATTTTTTAGTATATATCGTTCCTGGACTAATCTGGGTTTATAATATACTACTTATTCGAACTTTTATAGATGGTTTACCAGATGCATTACAAGAATCAGCAAAGATTGATGGTGCGAATGATTTCGTTATCTTCTACCGAATTATTATACCTCTTTGCAAGCCAGTACTTGCAACGGTTGCACTTTTTGTAGCAGTAGGTCAATGGAATTCCTTCATGGATACCTATTTTTACGCACGTAATCTACCTACCCTTCAATATGTGCTATACAAGATATTAAATGATACTGGCATTAACCAAAGTAATATGCATCAAGCTGCTGCATTAGAAACCGTAGCATCGATAACACCACAGTCCGTTCGAATGGCAATTACCGTAATAGCCACAGTACCAATTGTTGTAGTCTATCCATTTTTACAGAAGTATTTTGTAGGTGGTATGACATTAGGAGCAGTGAAAAATTAACTTGTTTTAAATCATATGATTTAAATAAAAAATAAGAATTGGGGGAAAATTCATGAAAAACAAAAAAATTCTATCTATTATCTTGGTACTTGTTATGATGATTAGTATGCTAGCAGCATGTGGCAAAAAAACAGATGATACATCAACAACACCTAGCAATGATCCAACAAAAGCTCCAACAAGCAATGAAACAGATAAGACTGACCCTACGGAAGCACCAAAAGAAGTAAAAACGCTTACTTTCTATAATGCGGATGGTCAAGAAGATCCTTGGACAGATCCAGTAGCCCTTAAAATTACAGAACTTAGTGGTTATAAGTTAGAAACCGATTATCCTATTGATGGTGATGATCAAAGAATAGCACTTATGATTGCTTCACAAGAATACCCAGACTTAATTTTTGCAAAGGGTGGAACATCAGATTTAATTGATGCTGGTGCTCTTATTGATTTAACTGAATTAATCGAACAATACGGTCCTAATATTAAAAAATTATATGGTGACAACTTCTCAAGATTAAAATACAGCGAAGAAAATCAAGCAATTTACACTTTAGGTACTTATGGTGTAGGCGCTGAAAAATATGCAACAGATGGATCAATGCAATTACAATTTGCAGTTCTAAAAGATGCAGGATTCCCAGTAGTAAAAACCTTAGCTCAATATGAGCAATTATTAAAAGATTATATCGCAAAAAATCCAACGATTGTAGGTCCAGATGGTGGTACTTATGATACGATCGGTATGACCCTTTCAACTTCTGACTGGCATTGGTACATTACACTATCCAATCCATCCGGATTTGTATCTGGTTCTCCAGACAATGGTCAATGGATTATTGATGATAACAATAATTATGCTGCTACATATAAACACGCAGCAAAAGGCCAATACGAATATTATAAATGGTTAAACCATATGTACGATATCGGTTTATTAGACAAAGAATTTGCAACACAAACTCACGATGACTATTTAGCAAAGATCGCAACTGGTAGAGTTCTTGGTTTAGCAGATGCATCTTGGGATTATAGTACTGCAGTAGCATCTTTACTTGCTGCTGAAATGTATGATAGAAGTTATGCTGGTTTACCAGTTGCACTTGATGAGAACACGAAGGTTGCATTATTACAAGATCAAGGTTATTCAGGTGGTTGGGGTGTTGGTATTACAACAGCATGTGAAGACCCAGTTGGAGCAATAAAATTCCTTGATTGGATGTGTTCAGACGAAGCACAAGTTCTTACTCATTGGGGTATCGAAGGTGTTAACTATCAATTAGATGCTAATGGAAAACGCTATATAACAGAAGAAGAATTCAAATATAGTAAAGCAGAATCTGAATATTCAAAGATTACTGGTGTTGGTTTCCATACATACCCATTCCCTGAATATGGTGATGGTAGAGTTGATGCAAATGGTGAAACATATACAACAGTTACAGTAGATTCTAAAATTGCAAATTATAACCCAGCAGAAAAAGAAGCAGTAGCAGCTTGGGGTGTTACAATGCTAAAAGACATCTTCCCACAAACAGATGAGTTCCCTATGTCTGATTATGGTGCAGTATGGCAAACAGCAGTTCCAACCGATTCAATGCTAAGTGATTTCATCAAACAAGCAGATGAAATCTCATGGGAATACTTAGTTAAATCTGTTGTATGTAAACCAGCTGAATTTGATTCTGTATGGAATGAATTCCAAAATAAATTAAAAGGTGCTGGATTAGAAGAAGCAAATGGTGAAATGACCGCCTTAATTAAGGCAAAAGCTGCTTTCTGGGCTGGTCAATAAAAGTAAAACAATAATTAATAGCTCCCTTTCCTTAAAGTTCAAGGATAAGGGAGCTAATTTTTAAAGTTAGTAATTTGTGTTTTATTAGTAAGGATTTCGTGTTATAATTGAAGTAAATTTTACAAAGGTAGGCTTATAATATATGGGAAAATTTTTTAGTGTAGATAGTCCATTTTATCGATTTGCATCAAGGCTAAGTGATATTTTGATTCTTAACTTATTGTGGATTCTGTGTAGTATTCCAATCGTAACCATTGGAGCAGCAACAACAGCAATGTACTATGTGAATCTAAAAATGGTTAAGGATGAAGAGGTTTACATAGTTCGAAGCTTTTTTAAAGCATTTAAAGATAATCTAAAACAAAGCACCATTATGTGGTTAATCTTTTTATTTGCAGGAGGAGTTCTTGTTACAGATTATTATTATCTATTTCAAATTGCTACAAAATCCAATATTATATTAAAAGGAATAACGGTACTAGCAACGATACTTTATTTATTTTCAATTCTATATGCCTTTGTATTACAAGCGAGGTATGAAAATCCAATTAAAAGAACAATATTTAATTCTATTATAATTTCAATACGATATTTTAAGAGAACATTAATTATTATTGGTCTGTTAGCAGTTATTACTTTTATAGGATTATATACTACAACCACATTAATTTTTGCAATCCTATTCGGTGTTGGTATATTATGCTATGTAGTTAGTTCCTATGTTCTTAAGATATTTGAAGAGATTGAAAGGAAAAATGAGGAATACCTAAAAGAATCGCTTGAAGAAATAAATGATTAGTAAATAGATATAATAGAGGGCCTAAGAAGATAGATAAAGAAATCTAATCTCCTTGGGCCCTTTTTATCGTATTAAGTAAAGCTATTATTCGGTGGTTTTACTAGTTGCAACGATTGTTGTTTTACCCATTATAATAGTATCCCATACGGTATTGTTTACTTCGGTTTCATATAATTTAAGAAGTTCATCATATACTTCATCAAATTTTTCTTCTTCTACTTGAGCGATTGCGTCTGCTACTGCAGCTTCATAACTTGCTTTTGAATTATTATCAACCATTTTTATGATATAATATCCAGTTTCAGCTTCAATTACTTTATCTGTAATTTCACCATTTTCTAAAAGAATTGCAGCATCTTGAAATTCACTTTCTATTGTACCATCACCATATACAAATCCTAATTCTGATGTTTGAACGGTAGGGTCTGCTTCAATAATCGTAGCAAAATCATCACCAGCATTTACTTTTTTAAGAGCATTCTCAATTGATTCTTTTGCTGCTTTTATTTCTTCTTCTGATAGACTTATAAGTGTATTTGTTTCATCATAGGATGCGGTTGGAACGTATAAATATTCGGTATCATATTGTCTATAATCTTCATATTTTACAGAAGCAGTTATTTCTTCCTCATTAATATCAAGACCTTCTAAAATTTCACTATAATATTTTTCACCAAGCATTAACTTTTGTTGTACTTTGGATAAAACATCTGTAGTGAATCCTGTGATTTCTAGTTGTTCTTTTGATAAACCAGTCATAATAGTTTCTGCATTGGTATTGGCCTCTGTAAGCTCTTCTTCTGTTAAGGTATATCCATTATCTACAGCTTTGTCATGTAGTACTTCATACATAATAGCAGTATCTATAATATACTGTTTTGTTTGATCTCGCATGGTTACGCCTTCTGCATATTCCATATCCCAGTAGCTAGAATTAAAGTATTCTTGATACATTTGGTCATAGTATTCACCTTCTGCTTCAACTGCATAGATATAATACATTAACTCATTTAAGTACACCTTGTTATCCCCAATCGTAAGTACTAGAGAATTTGTTGGGTCAAGGTTTTTACTTTTACTGCTACATCCAGTTGCAAATATCATTCCTAATACTAAGACACTGGTAAAAAGAAATGACATTATTCTTTTTGTTTTTTTCATCTACTTCCTCCATAAAAATACGTTGTTGATATGCGTTCCACACTCATAGTTTATTTTAACCCTTTTTCAGTTAAAGTCAATATAAAACCAGAAGTTCACAGAATCTACTTATTTTGGGGTAAGCTCTCAAATTGCAGACGATATGAATAGAACATTCTTATATAAAAATATTACTAGTATTTATTATTTGTATGGGAGAATACTAATAG
>JAFAEB010000063.1 GCA_023424235.1 Bacillota bacterium | reverse complement strand
GCAAGTACTGCACCAACTATAGAAATGCTAATAATCTTTCGCCTTTGCTTCTCTTTTTCATAAGGGTTCTTTGTTTTGTAATCTTCATAAAAATCTGCATCTTCAGTAGAATCCTTAAAGATTCTTTCTGTGTCCTTATTCTTATCCAATTCACCCACTCCTACACTTCAATATTATATCAAAAGTTATGTATGAAGATATTATAGTTTATTATACATAATATAACAATACTTCTAATAATCTCTTAATTATACTTATCGTTATTTAATAAATAGTAAACCTAAACCTCTTAATATATAATTGTAACTATTTTATATCCTCTAGTTTTTCATCATGCAAATTATAAAGCTTCTACAAAAATGAATAATAACATTTTCATAGAAGCCATATTTTATAACTTTAACCTTGAAAAATATCTGCAAAATATCCAGAACCTGAAATTGCTTCTCCTCCATCACTTAAGTGCTTGGTATCTCCTAATACTTGACAGCGAAAATATGCTTCACCAGGAATTCTTTCTTCAGAAGTAAGCACTGTTACTGAGCTCGGTGCAAGAAAAAAACCTTGCCACAATAGAGTCGGTGCAATTCCTAGTAAGTACGACATTAAAACGCAGATAAGTCCTAGATGGCAGAAGAAGACGATAGTTTCATCATTACCTTTTTCCGTTATATAAAATCCACCTTCTCTTATATAACCATATGTAGTTAACAATTCATCAAATAACTTACAAACTTCTTGGTAAGATGCTTTCACTTCACCAGTCTTCATAATAGGTGAATGAAACCATTCATCTTTATGATACAGTAAAGATTCCTTCGTCCAATAGGAAGGCATAAAATCCCATGGAATCCTATCTTTTTCTGTCATTGGGTCTTTAATCGGTACATAAAATTCTTTTAACCAATCACAGATAATAGCTTCCCGGTTCAGCTTCTTTAAGGTTAAGGATGCCGTATCCTTTGCTCGTCCTAGAGGAGAGCAATAAATATCTTTTACATCCCATTTACTTGTTCTCATAGATAATAATTCTGCTTCTACCCATCCCTTAGGAGTTAAGGAATCAATTGAATAATCTGGATCACCATGTCTTATAAATATTAGCCTCATCTTACTCTCCATTTCACCATTGTATTGTATATCAATCTTACTCTAATTTTTCTATTACGACAGACCTACCATTTACAGAAACACCTATCATATTATTTACAAATGTTACATAATCAAAATCAATACCTATTATTGCACAACTTACATTTGTATCACACTCATAATTTTGATTATAAACATATTTATTAATAATTAATGATAGAGTAAGTCTAACATATCCTACATCCTATGTAAACGGTATACTTAAAGCACATAGGGAGCGTATTTTTAACATTGCCACTAAAAAAAGACCACTGCAATCTATTCTTTTACGGATACATGGTCTTTAATATTATATTCGAATCTATGTGCTTATGGTTAACTATATAACCTTTTCTATCTCATATTGCGTATTTATAATTAACCATAGTTGATCAAAAAAGCTCATAATTGCCCATATAGCCACACCTGATAACCCGTACTCAGGAACTAAACTGGTTAATACATCTATGCTTCTAGCATCTTTAAACCAAACAATATTATAAGTACTGTTAACATCAGTTGTTCCAGAATAATAATAAAAATAAGGTGCTTGTGAGATTTCGTCAAACTGAATAATAGCATCAACATCTCTTGCTAATTGTAGAGCAGCATTAATCGATAAAGCATTACCAGTCGACACTCCACTAACATATGGTAGTTCCCAGTTATAAGCTACAACAGGAATTCCAATATGGATTTTTTCTGGTGGAATTTGAGTAACACCAAAATCTAAGTATTCTCTTATTAGTGGTATTGGTGTAGCCGCTGCAGGTGGTCCAAATGAATATCCCCATTCATAAGACAATAATAATACCTCATTAGCTGTATTACCAAGATTCGTATAGTCAACGCTCTTATAAGTATTACCTATAATCGTATTTGGAGTATAAGTAATCATCAAAATAAATCCTTCTTTATTTAAGCGTTCCGTTAAAATATTAACAAATTTTTCCACATGATTTATATATTCTTGTGTAAAATATTTTATAAAAATATTCAATCCATAATACCCTTTTGCCTTTAAGACTTCTAGAATATTATTTATTAGTTCCTCTTGGACTGTCAAGTTGGTTAATAAACTATAATCAAACTCATTACTTTCTCTGTCTATATCAAATAAAGTAGTTATTAACATAAAAGGGGCAACCCCAAATGCTTTTGCCGTTTCGATTATTTCTATATCGTCTATATCATTTAGTTCACCATCTTTAGTAACTCTATATTCGAAGATTGTTAAGTATGTTAAAAAGGGCAATGTTTTTCTTAATACATCCATATTAATAAAAGGAAATGCGTAACCATTTGTGGCCATTTTACCTCTCTTCTCTTCACTATAACTTATTACTAATACCTCACCTTCAAAAATATATTGTCGCTCTGAAAGATAGGGATTATTCCTTAATAGCTCCATCAACGTGATTCCATTTTTATCAGCAATTCCAGCTAAGGTATCTCCTTCTTGAACAATATAAGTTTTATCTACATTTACAATAACAATTGTTTGTCCTATGATTAATGCATTGTAATTTTGTAAGCCATTTTCTTGTATTAATCGTTCCCTCGGCACCTGATATGTTTCTGCTATTGAGTCAATGGTATCCCCTGCTTTAACTATGTGAATAATCATAATTATACTCCAAATAATCATATATGGTATATTATGCAAATAAAATGTTAATAATAACTTCTTATGAGTTTTTTAAATTAAAAAGAGTCTTGAATAATCAAGACTCTAATGCAATATTATTAAAATTAGTGCACTCTTATTGGAAGAAAACACCATTTACTTATTCACCAACAACACCATCGCCATCACGATCTTCCATGTACTTATATAGCCAATGGTCTGAATAAATTGGCATTTTATAACCGGCATCTTTTGCTTCTTTGATTGTTACCTTACCATTTCCATTCGTATCAATAGCGGATAAATCTGATACATATTAATAAACATGAACACTCTTCAACCCTGCTGGGTTGGAGAGTGATTCTACTATTTAAAGGGCATCATCTCAAAATTGTCAGTATTGTCCTTCCATTTAATTTCCACCTTAATCTTCCGTTCTTCCCAATATTTAATTTCTTTTAAATAGCTGGACATTGTATATGAAAGATAAGGTTCCAATTCAAGCGGTCGTATTGACTCCACACGTGTGAGTTCTCCATCCAAAGTAAAATTTATCTCTCCTATCTCTTCTCTTAGTCTCTCTATCTCATCGGCAGATATTTGCTCATCCAGTAAATATTGAAAATGTATAGTCCTGTAATATATATTATCTATTACAGAGTACGTACAAATAGCCATCCATTTATCTCCTCTTCCTATATAGAAGAACGTATTCTTATTGTTTCCTTCTCTAACAAGCCAAGTTATTATAATTAGTAAAATTGCAAAAATTAAAAGTAAAAACCATTTATTTTTTTTCAATAAATCACTCCTTTAAATACATAATTTTTTTAATAAAATCATTTATATAATATGTTTGACTGTATTATCCTTCATTTGAATCTATTTGTAAATGGACACTTTTGTCCACATCATTCATCATGATTGCTTATATTTACTATTTAGTAATCTTATGTTTGCTTTAATATCAAACCTATAATTAAATTAGCAACAAATTAGGGATAGAAATAAGTTACTATGCATATTTTCTAATGTTCCAACTTGTATTTAATTTCTTATATGATATTTTATGATATTAAAAAGTATTATTTGATATTTTAAGTGAAATTTTAATAAATTTACAAATAAAAAAATGCTAGAAACCCTCAAAACACTGGATTAAAAGCACTTTTATACGTCAGCTTTTTAATTGTAAAATAGTGGAGCTGAGGGGAATCGAACCACTGTCCGAAAGCCCATTCATTGGAACTTCTCCCATTACAGTCAATTATTTGACATTCCCTCTATCAAACGCCAATTGACAGGCTTTTGACTTTAGTAG
>JAFAEB010000058.1 GCA_023424235.1 Bacillota bacterium | reverse complement strand
TATCTATCCTAGTCAATCGATAACTTTATTTGATAGTCCATCCTCATCCAACCTTGATAATTATGTGAATACTAATGATATTAATTCCTTCATTCAAAATGCAGGTCCTAACATCATCGAAGCTATCATTAAAAATAAGGCTAATATAGATCGTGAAAATGAGGAATATTTAAATCAACTAAGGAGCAGTATGGAAAATGGTTTGACTTCAGATAACGATATCATACGTATCAGTAATAACTTATCTAATATTTTGGCACATATTATTAAAGAAGCTATCAAGCAAAATAAAGTCTCAGAAAGCGATATGAAAAGTTTAATTGATACCATGAATCAACAACTTAAGAATCAATTACTACTATTTGATATTAAACCACTAGAGCTATCCCCTGCTGAAAAAGCAAAGCAAGAACAACTTAAAAAACTAGAGGAAGAACAAAAGAAGAGGCAAGAAGAGGCAGAACAAAGAAGAAAAGAACAACAAAATTCCAATCAAGAATTATTAAAAAGATTAGAAGAACAAAAGGCGCAAATGCAGGCTGCTAATGAAAAAGCGAAAGAAGAAGCAAAGAAAAGGGCTGAGGAAGAATTTCGTAAACAGCTTTCTAGTGAGGAATTACAAAAATTTGAAGAAAATAAGCGTAAACGGGAAGAAGAAGAAAAAAAACAAGATATTACCAGAAAACCTGCTCCTTCAACAGAGCAGTCACCTTCCCTTACCCCAACACCAACTGTAGCTCCAACACCTACCATTACACCTACACCAACTATTGCTCCAACGCCTACTATTACACCAAGTCCTACCATTACGCCAGAACCTACTACTACACCGACTCCTACTATTACTCCAGAACCTACTATTACACCGACCCCTACTATTACTCCAACCCCTACCATTACTCCAACTCCTACCATTACTCCGAAACCAAAACTAACATTGGTAAGCCCTCTGACTACGGTTACTTCAAATATTATCAATCAAACAATTATTGTTCGGGCAGAAACTGATGTTGAATTAAAACTACTTAAAGGAGATGAAGTCCTTGATATAAAAGTGGGACTAGGAATGGATACAAACGTTTTCTTTCATTTAGAAAATCTTTCAGAAGGTAGCTACCATTTTACTATAATCGCAAGCGATAATGATGGTGTTATAACAGAATCTTATCTTCCAAACATAATTATTGATACAACACCGCCTACCATATATGAAGAGTGGATCGATTACCCAAGCTTTACTATTTTTGCAGAAGAAGGGGTAACAATAGAAATTGTGGAGATAAAGGATGATTTAAGTGAATTAATTCTTGTAAGCGGATTAGTTGGTAAAGGAGAAGAAGAAGGTGTAAGTGGTGAAATACCAGCCTTTACAAGGATAGGTTATCATATATATAAAATTAAAGTAACTGATAAAGCCTCTAACATTACCTACAGTAATCCATATGAATATTATGTTCATGAAGATGAATAATAAACTAAATCAAACCCACCAAATGGTGGGTTTGATTTAGTTTATTATGGTACTATAATGGACCACTTCTGATTATTATTACCTGAATTACTCCATTGTCCACAGATAGAACCATTACTGGTATAACCAAAGCCGTCTAGGTAGAGGCCTGTTCCTCTATTTTTAAATCGAACATAACTTCCTGAGACTTCTTGAAGCCACTGCTGATTACTGCTAGTACTGGAACTCCATTGTCCTACAACAGAACCATTACTTGTATAACCTAAACCATCTAGATAAAGTCCGGTTGCTGCATTTTTAATCTTAATATAATTACTTCCTGTTCCTTCAATAACCCATTGCTGATTACTACTTGTGCTATTGCTATACTGCATACAATCTGATCCATTTCCTGTATATCCGTATCCATCTAATAACATATTTGTAGCAGCATTTTTTATCTTAATGTTTTCGTCACCCCAAGCATACTTTAATCGATCAAGTCCACTTGAATTATTAAGCGTTAAGGTAATAGAAGACGCAGTTCCATTTCTAGTTGTCATACTATAGGAGTCACCGTCTCTTAGTCCTGGCCAATAGCAACTTCCTGCACCCCAGGCACGTAGCTGATTACTAATTCCTCTAATATAACAGACTTCATTATTAGTACTTGGTTGATTATAGTTCACTCCGGTCGTCATAGGTGCTCCCCATTCTGTCATAACTACTCGGTCATAATAATTCCCAACTTTATTCGCAAGAGAAGTCTGCCATGCTCCTTCGGATGAATAAGATGTCCAGAAGGCATAATCATGTACCCCTAATAAGCAATTCTTTAATGCTTGGTCTGCGCCAACTACCGATAAATCCTCAGCATAACCTGTTCCATCTAAAATAATTCGATTATGAGGAACACTTGAGTATGTGGTTAACCAAGTTCGATACATTGAACATAGATTCGTAGCTGTATAACCGTATGGTTCATTAATAGGTTCAAAATAGCAATTACTATTATTCCCGTATTTACTTATTACGGTATTCCACATATTCCAGTAGTTTGTCATATTCGCTGGAGCTCCACCTGATGCAGCCCAATAACATAATATAACTTTCCCTTTACTAAGAGCTTTATCTATAGCACCCGTATATGTACTCCAATAGTTTGATACTGTTGCTTCATTAATCGGCATTCTAACTGTATTAGAACCTAATAAGGACATAAATTGACTTACAACTCTATCTGCAACTACAGATGCGGACGCATAGGTATCCGACGAACTAAGTCCAGATACATATAATACACCTGTATTAAAATTATCATTTGGGTCTGCCCAATTCACACCCTTTATTGAAGAAGTTGCTGCCTTAACCTGTGATGTTTTTGTTCCATTCAATCCATTCATATTCCCAAAGCCAAATACATTGAGAATTAATAAAATAGTAAGTACTAGTCCAATATTTTTTCTACTTCTCTTTAACATAGTAATTCCTCCTTGATAATAGAATCATAATCCATAATCTTCGGTTACATAACTGTAAATATCTTGAAGCAGTTCACATTCACTAGATGAAGACAACGATCCCCTTTCATAATAATTTTTAAATCAATTACATTATATCACTTCTGTATATTTTTTACAATTTTGATATAATAGGAAATTATACCCATCTCACAAAGTAACTTATCGTATTATAGAACATAGAGTCTGCCAAGGCAAACTCTCGCGCCGCAAAGCATAGCTTTTATAAAATAAAAAATAAGCTTACCCTTACAGATAAGCTTACTTCTTCATAACTTACTTATTACTTAGTATCAATTTTTGCTATAAAAAACATCTATTTTATTGTACCAAATTCTCCTATTGGTGAAAAACGAAAAATAACTTTTCCTTCTACTTGTTCAATGGGAACTAAACCAAATTCTCTACTATCCGAGCTTACCCTACGGTTATCACCTAAAACAAACAACTCATTTTCACCAACCGTTATAGGAAGTTCAATAATACCTTCATAGGTTTCACCTTTCACATAATCTTCTGCTAATAGGATATCATTTATGTAAACATTACCATCTCTTATATTAACTGTATCACCTTCTACACCAATCACCCTCTTTACAAGTCTTGGATAGAGTTCATCTACAATATCATCTTTCGTAAGATTAAGAATTAGACTTTTCCAATATCGGATTGATTCATCGATAATATTTCCCTTAACTTCGTTTTCAAGAAATACAATGATATCACCTCTTTTAGGTTCTCCAAAATTATAGCTTAATTTATCAACTATTAATTTATGTCCTGAAAATAATGTATCCTCCATCGAACTTTGCCTTACTTCTGCTGTTGCAAATACCTTACTGTTAAGAAAAGACATAATTATAAATGCAGATATAATTATAATAAGCCAACTTCGGACTTCTTGAATGACTTTATTCTGTTTATTCATAAATAATATGCTCCCCTTTTAGCAATTTCCTTTACCGTCAAGAGAACACGCATTTATAGTATTTTCACTTTTCTTGTTCTCAATAAAATCAGCAGTATCAAATGTTTTACTTCCATCCTCTAGAATAAAAAATGGAATACCAATTCGGCCAGCTTCTTTCACATCATGAAAGATTGATTCCTTATCTCTATAAGCTAAAAATTCCTTCATTATTGTTGTTGATTCTGTTATATTTCTATACTCCAATATTATATCTGTATCTATTAATAACTCTTTGGCTTCTAAGCAATTTATGCAGATATCTGCACCATACATTATAACTTTCATACAAGTTACCTCCTTTAATTACATTGTAAATAAATTTACTATTTATATAATAGCATAAATTAATTAATAACAATACTAAAATATTGTAATCGCTAATCTTTTTCAAAAACACCTTGTATTTTCTTCCATATTTAACCTATAATATAGTAAATGAGACCAAGGAGAGTGTAAATGGATAATACAAATAATAATTTGAATAGTAATAGCATGAATAATAGTGAATCACTTATTAAGGGATGCTGCCCCTATTGTAAATCAGAAGACTTTTTTCGAATTCGTGCTAAGAATCACGACTATTCCTTTGTTTTAGGAATTATGAACCCTAAAGCAGGAGATAATCGAATACTTCCCTTTCTTCCTGTAGAAGTACTAGCTTGTGCTAAGTGTAGAAAACTTACCTTAGAAACGCAGGCTTTTGATTCGGATGAGGATGAGCAGTAAAGCACTGGGCTATTTAAAAGAATGTTTCTTATGAAGCTCTTTCATAATAGCCCTAGCTTTTTATTAAAATATTTATAACCTTATTTACTATTT
>JAFAEB010000460.1 GCA_023424235.1 Bacillota bacterium | reverse complement strand
ATACTAATAATAACCATAAAACAATAGGAATAAACTATTATTTATTTTAAAAATGCATCTCCTGTGGAATTTACTCTTACAACATGGAATTTACCTTTTCAATTGACCTATTTAAAATTAACTGGTTAAGAAATGTATTTCCTGTGTTATAATCTTGCTGTTTTGCATAG
Organism: Bacillota bacterium; assembly: GCA_023424235.1. Lineage (GTDB taxonomy): Bacteria > Bacillota > Clostridia > Lachnospirales > Lachnospiraceae > Anaerocolumna. Next base: position 4,854 of record JAFAEB010000460.1, on the reverse strand, counting down.
TAGCTATATTTCTTTAACAGTTCCTACCTATCCTGTCGCATACATTTTTTACACTTTATATAATCTATATACTTAATTTTTAATAACCTTTAATACTTTGGCTTATATACTATCATCATTAATTAACAGGAGCTCTAGCAAAGGAGTCCTGTAATTTTTTCATTTTTATTTTTTGTTTTGGTCATATTCAGGTCACATTCATGATTTATATTAGGTAAATCGATAATGATTGCAGCTGTAATATAGATATAAATCCATTTGCAAGTCCAAAAGAATCTTACAAATGCTTGTAACAAATGATATTTTAAAATATGAATATAAATCATGATGATCAAAAAATGAAAGAGGTAAAATTATGAAATTAGCATGGAAAGAAATTAAGCATAGTATATCAAAATATGTATTGATAGAGAGTATCCTAATACTCATGATATTTATGGTTGTATTTTTATCAGGTCTAGCAAATGGACTTGGTTGGGCAATTAGTGCATCCATAGAAAAGACAGACGCAGAATACTTCGTAATGAGCACAGACGCAGAGAAATTAATCTCCATATCCAATGTAGACACCGATGTACTTAAGGAAGTACAAGCAAGTACAAATGATAAAGTAACTAATTTAAATATTAAAAGATCCAATGTCAATACATTAACAGATGAAAAGAAAATAGATATAACCTACTTTGTTGTTGACCCTGAGAGTTTTCTAGCTCCAGAAATTACAGAAGGTGACGTATTATCAATAGCCTCTACTGAGTATACTGTTGTGCTAGATGACTCCTTTAAAGAGCAAAATATAAAACTTGGAGATGTAATAGAAGATTCTGTAACAGGCCTTTCTTTAACAGTAGTAGGATTTACCCAGGATGAAATATATGGACATTCACCGGTAGGCTTTATTAGCACTGATACATTTACAGCAATTAACTTAGAAGTAAATTCTTCTTATATTGAAAAGTACAATGCAATCGCAGTTCAGGGTTTTGATGTGGAAAACATTAATATTAAGGGATTAGAAGTCATTGATAAAGACACCGTGGTTAACAATCTTCCAGGATATGCCGCAGAACAGCTAACGATTAAGATGATTCTATGGGTATTAGTGATTATATCAGCAGCAATAATAGGTGTGTTTTTCTATGTTATTACAATACAGAAGCAAAAACAATTTGGTGTTCTTAAAGCGATCGGAATGAAGATGTCAGAACTATCAATCTTTATAATGAGTCAAGTATTAATTCTATCCATAATTGGTGTGACCATTGGCAATCTACTTGCAATTGGTATGGCATCCATACTACCAAATAGTATGCCATTCGCTCTTAATATACCATCAGTTATTATAATATCCATTGTATTTATTGTAATCTCACTTTTAACCAGTTTAGTATCTATAAAAAAAGTTGCAAAAGTTGATCCAATTGTTATAATAGGAGGGAATGAATAATGAAAAATGATTATGCTTTACAATTAAATAAAATATCAAAATCTTATAAGGATGGGGAACAGCAAAACACCATCTTAAATAATATTTCTCTTGAGGTAAAACCTGGCGAATTTATTGCTATTATTGGTCCTTCTGGTTCAGGAAAAAGTACATTTCTCTCCATATCAGGTGCCTTACTATCACCTACAGATGGAAGTGTAATCGTTGGGGGACAAAAACTTATGAAAAAGCAAAACAAAAAACTAGTAAAAATTCGTAGAGAAAAGATAGGATTTATTTTTCAGAGTCATCATTTGCTCCCATTTCTAACAGCGAAAGAGCAGTTAACATTTGTCATTGATATGAATAAGAAGAATGGGAAAGCTATAATGAACGCCGATGATATGTTAGAGGACCTTGGCCTTTCAGGATGTGCAAATAAATATCCTGCAAAGATGTCTGGTGGTGAAAAACAACGTGTAGCAATTGCTAGAGCATTTATGAATAATCCTGATGTTATTCTAGCCGATGAGCCAACAGCCAGCTTAGATGGATTTAGAGGCAGACAGGTAGTTGAATTAATTAAAAAAGAAGTTAAGAAACATAATAAAGCTGCTATTATGGTAACCCATGATGAAAGAGTATTAGACCTTGTTGATGATGTATATCGTTTAGAAAATGGTGAATTAATAAAGGTATTGAATTAATAAATAGAAAGTAGGTGATAGCATGTTCTCCATTTTAGTTGCAGAAGATGATGAGATGCTAAATAAGATGATATGTAAAAAGTTACAGCAGGAGTCTTACCTTGTGTTTACCTCATATGATGGAGAACAAGCCCTAGACCTACTGGATAAAGAACATATCGATCTTATTATTAGTGATATCATGATGCCATCCTCCTCCCATTCCTAAAGTAAGAATAAAAAGTGGTAACTATATATCTGGTTCACCACTTGGTGGAACCTATACCTTCACCAGAAGAATAGAAGCTAGCATAACACTCACAAAACATGATTTTCAAGGAATGTATATCATTCCTCCAAACAGTTCATTCCTATTATTCTTTCTACCACCAGGAGAAAAAGAAGTGAATGTTAAGATTGCATTTGGATGGTGGGAAGAGGAGATACAATGTTATTAATATAAGTTTCATAATAATATTAACTTAAACTTATTAACTCTTCAATTTGTGATTTTATTACAATCTTTAAGATGATTTTTTCTACAATAAATAATAAGAAAAGGAGGGATTCTTTCCTCCTTTTCTATTTAATCCCTTTCTAAGTAATCCTTATGTGTAAAATTCTAAAAAATAGAACTTGTGTTCTGTTATTTGTTGTGGTATAATTTGGTATAATAAATTTTACATGTTATAATATTACATATCATTTGATTATGTCGCAAACATGACGAAGTCTAATTGTAGTGTTTTTATACATTTATGTCGATTAGCATAACTTTGCTTTATTATTAATTTTTACATATTTCTGTATTGACAGTGACGTCGCGTTAACCGCTATAATCAATCTTGAAAGGAGCGATAATCATCGAACTACAATCAATTAGTCAAGTATCCAAGCAATTTTCAATCTCAACCCGTACACTTAGGTATTACGAGGAAATCGGATTGATTACTCCTACAAAGAAAGAAGATTCTGCGTATCGCGCTTACGATAATGAAGCCATTACACGTCTACGTCAAATAATTATTTTACGTAAACTTAGAATACCTCTAAAGCAAATTGCTGAAGTTCTAAAAAGTGCCGATGCACGACTTGCGATCGAAGCTCTAGAGGATAATCTTCTTGGTATTGAGGATGAAATCACTGCATTATCAACCATACGTAGTGTCATCAAATCCTTTATTGAATACTTAAACTTTAACGGTACTATTTTTTCACTACCTGATGATGAGAGTTTACTTGAGGTTGTGGATTCCTTGACTGTCTCCAAAATTAATTTCAAGGAGGAAAAGACAATGGAAGATTTAAGTAAAGCAAATGAAAAATTAAGAAAACTAGAAGACAAAGATGTGAGAATTGTTTATCTACCACCGATGACAGTGGCTGCTGCTTATGCAGACGGAGAAGGTTGTGAAGGAAAATCTAATGACATGATATCACAATTTGTAAACGAGAGAGAATTACTTAAGATGAAACCTGACGCACGATGTTTTGGATTTGACTGCTCAACAACTCCAATACTTGGACAAGCTTCGCAAGTATATGAGGCATGGGTATCTATTCCAGAGGATATGGATGTACCATCACCTCTTATTAAACGAAGTTTTGAAGGTGGATTATATGCTGCACATGTATTACGGTCATGGGATTTCGAAGATTGGCGTCTATTAAGAGAATGGGTTGAGGCAAGCGATAAATATGATAATGACTGGAATTCGCCACGATGGGTTTCAAAAGAAACTCTTGCCGGTCAAGGATTTGACGAAACCTTAAACTTCTACAATTTCATTAGAAATGGGAGTCAGATGAAAGATTTACAGCTTGATTTACTATTCCCTATCAAGGTGAGGAAGAATGGCTGAATGGCTGAGTATAAATAGGCGAAGGGGAAATGTACTGCTGGCGTCTGTCCTATATTATTGTTAAAGTTAGAATAAACGCTTGAAATATGAAGAGATTTAAACGATTTTAAATGAGGTTAATATAAAATAAATGTATAAGGAGAAAAATAAAATGAGTAAATACGAAAACGCAATTAAACTAATGGAGGAACGTTGTGGAAATGGTAAAGAAGAAGTTATCGCACTCGCAACAATTTCACTATCACCAAATGCTATAGGAAGTCCACGCCCAGCAGTCCGCATGGTATGTGCTTATTATGAAGATGGTATGTTTTATGTTTCAACGGATGCAAAAAAAAATAAAATGTTACAAATTGAGAAAAATAATGAAGTTTCTGTCTGTGGGTTTGATTGGTATTCTTTCCATGGTAAGGCTTATAATCTAGGTTGGGTAAAAGACGAGAAGAATGCAGAAATTCGGGAAAAATTCAAAAAAATCTTCGATTGGTTTGATGAAGTTGGAGATGAGGAGAATCCAAACTCAATCGTTCTCCGTATTACACTTACAGAGGGTACTATAATTGATAATGAAAGTAAGTACGGTGAATCAAAATATGAAGTTAATTTTATTAATAAAACAGCGATTTAAATATTATATAAATAGTGTAATTAAACATTATATTAATAGGTGTAATAAACGAACGTAATAGTGTAATATCTAATTACCATATGGAGGTGCATATGAACCAAGGGGCAATCTATTTAATAACTGGCCTAATGGCATCAGGTAAATCAACTATTGCACAACTTCTTGCCACAAAAATGAATAAGGGAGTGCACCTTCGTGGTGATGTGTTTCGCCGGATGATAGTATCTGGACGAGTTGATATGTCTAAAGAGC
>JAFAEB010000265.1 GCA_023424235.1 Bacillota bacterium | reverse complement strand
ACCGAGTTAAATTCTTTTCTTTTTGACTGTTAAAAAAAGTAAATCCATAAAATTAAAGAAAAATACAATGAGCTGATATAAAAATCAGTAAATTAATTTTGTTATTCACCTACGTGAATAATTCAGGATTAATTAATTAATTAATTAATTATTTATTGATTATTATTTATTGATTATTATTATAAAAGTCATTAATATTTCTTACTTGACTTTCCATATATTGTATCATACAATCGTACATGGAAAACTTATATAAATTCATAGAATGGTTGAATGTTTCTACCAACTGCCGTATCAGTTGACTATTGGTTTCCCCTTAGGGGGAAGTATAATTGTCTTAGATCTAGTAGTTGGTTATTTTTATGTATAAAAAATTATGTATAAAGTGGAGGAATATTTAATGAAGTATGATGTTGTTATTATAGGAGCTGGGCCAGCTGGAATTTTCACTGCACTTGAAATGGTTCGTGGAAAAAGTAATAAAAAAATATTAATGATTGAAAAAGGGAGCCCTATTGAATCAAGAAAATGTCCAAAGGAAATAACAAAGAAATGTATTAATTGCAAACCATGTAATATAACAACAGGCTTTTCAGGCGCTGGTGCATTTTCAGACGGAAAATTATCTTTAAGTTACGAGGTTGGAGGAGACTTACCAGACTTAATAGGTGCTGAGTATGCAAGTGATATGATAGAATATACCGATAATATATATCTAGAATTTGGTGCAGATACTCATATAGAAGGTATTAATCAAGGAGAAAAAGTTAAAGAAATTAGAAAGAGAGCGATACAGGCTGGCCTTAAACTTGTTGATTGTCCAATTAGACATTTAGGTACCGAAAAAGCCCAAGAAATCTATCATTCCATCCAGACTTATCTAATGAGCCATGGTGTTGAGATAAAATTTGGCTATGAATGTGTAGACGTACTTTTAGAAAACAACCTATGCGAAGGTGTTAAAATTCAAAAAACAAATGGAAAAGGGGACGAAGAAGTAATTTATGCAAGCCACACTGTAATTGCTACTGGACGTAGGGGTGCTGATTGGTTGGAAAAAATGTGTGCTAAATATGAAATTGCTCATAAACCAGGTACTGTTGATATTGGTGTTCGTGTTGAGGTTCGTAATGAAATTATGGAGGATGTTAATAATGTATTATATGAATCTAAACTTATTGGATATCCAAATCCATTTAAAAATAAAGTACGTACTTTCTGTCAAAACCCAGGTGGTTTTGTAAGTCAGGAAAATTATGATAATGATTTGGCAGTTGTGAATGGACATTCCTATAAAGAGCGTAAATCCAATAATACTAATTTAGCGATTCTATGTTCACATAATTTTACGGAGCCTTTTAATCAACCAATTGAATATGCCCAAAAAATTGGTGAACTTACTAATATGTTAGGTTCTGGACATATCTTAGTACAACGTTTGGGTGATATTCTTGACGGTAAGAGAACTTGGCAAAAAGAATTATCAAGGTCTAATTTAGTTCCTACCTTAGTAGATGCTGTACCTGGTGATATAACTGCTGCCATGCCATATCGAGCAATGACGAATATCATTAATTTTATTCAAGCTGTAGACCATGTTGTACCTGGTTTTGCTGGTACAGAAACACTTCTTTATTCACCTGAACTAAAGTTCTATAGTAATAAAGTTAAAATGACAAAGGAATTAGAAACCAATGTTGAAGGTCTTTATTGCCTTGGTGACTCTAGTGGTTGGACAAGAGGACTTATGATGGCATCTGTAATGGGGGTCATCATGGGTAGAAAATTAGTCTAAGAAAAATATATATTAATCTTAAACTTATTGAGGGTAAACGATTCTTATATCCACTTATGTATGTGCCTATAAAGAATTTTTACCCTCTTATTGTACTGTCTCAACTTTTATAAGTAAGTACTCTTCCTATCTATAGTTTAATATGTAATATCATACCTTCATCATAGACAGATTTCACACGAAATCCAACACTTTTATAAAGCTTTTGTGAAGGTATATTAAATCGATTTACACCAATCTCAAGTTCATTTGAACCCTCATTTTTTAAATACTCAACTACCCATTTATTATTGATAAATCAATAAGCTTTGCTTTAAGCAATATTAAGCTTCCAAATAATATAGTAAGCTTCTAAGTAAGTTAACGCTCTCAGGTACATCTAACTGCTCCAATAAATTCGATGCACATACAAGTATCTTACCCTTACCAATCTTTCTTTCATAGATTAGTCCTAGTTTATGATTTCTATCAAAATTATCAATCACCTGTACGATCATTGTAAAGTCTTTTAAATCATCTAGTATGACTGGAGCTGAATTCATAACAATAGGTTGCCATAACCATTCAGAGTATGTTTTACTTGGAAACTTTTCTAAGGATTTATGGTTAATATCAATCCATAAGCCAAGAGTTCCTGGAGCGATTGGCTTACCAGTATTAACACAAGCTTCTTTAAACATTGGATAACACCAAAAATCAGAGGTATAGAATCCTTCTATTGTATTAGCTAATTGATTACTACACACGAATACATGCTTTCCTTCCTTAGCTAAGGTCTCACATGTTTCATCTAATGTATCTTTTATGATAATTTGATTCTTAAAAGTTACACCTTCTCCTAAAATCACCTGTTTATCTTCGGACTTACTATCTCTAAACTCTATTAGATTATCTTCGGACTTACCATTACTAATCTCTATTTGATTATTTAATTGACTACCTGTCATATCATCAAAGATCCATAAGGTATAGCTATTAATGATATCACCATATTGAAGTAACAAGGTAATATCCATACCCCTATTGGTTTCTTTTAATTGCTTAATGAGCAAATGATTGTTTAGTGGTATATCTAAGGTAACCATATGGTTTAGACTTCGATCACTTGCTTTTACATTACTTACAAGTCTTTCATAAATAATATCTTCGTCTTTATAAGTGATATTCTCTAAAAATGTCTTACTTCCTTTTATTAGTTTAATACTTAAATCATCACAAAGATCGTAGCCACTATAATTATATAGTTCCACGGTTAATGGTAACAATTCTGAATAGGTATAGCTATAGGATGGAAATCTTCCAAGTACAACCGTATCATTACAAAACTGTCTAAAATTACTTGGGCATATAAATCCTTTACTTTCAAGAAAGCTATCAAGAACCCCCACTAATGCTGTTCCTTGACCAGGAAAATCTTGCAAACCTAATAGCTGAAAGCCACTCATTTCATTGCTTCTAAGACTTGCCTCAATTTCCTCTTTATAGCAAGCTACGAGTAAAGCACCACTCGCCATGTAAAATTCTTCATTCTTGTCTATTAGGTCCTTTACTCTAAGCCTTTCC
>JAFAEB010000263.1 GCA_023424235.1 Bacillota bacterium | reverse complement strand
TTATTGTATTATGTAGAAAAATGATGAATAATGTAAAGGGGTTTCGGATGAAAGGGAAATTACTAAAAAAAATACTATTAGCGGTAGGAATATTGATTTTCATATGTTCTTTATCATTTACCATAGTATCCTATTTTGAGATTCAACGTTCTGTAACAGCTCAAATGGAAAGTGATGGTAACACCTTAATTACGAATATTAAGAGGGAGATAGTTAAGGATAATATAAAGGAATTGGATGAATTACATGGTATCTTTAATGAAATTAAATCAGAAAGTGATGGAAACATTGCTTATGTTTCATTATCCGATGTAAACTCAGCGTTAATTGTATCAGATAGTATGCTTTCTTCATCCACTGAAGTGGATGCTGTTACTAAGGCCTCTAGTCATGGGGATGTAGACCAAGTTGTTACAAATCAAATAACACAAGGTCAAATACTAGAGATGACGTCTGGAGAAAAGGTCTATAATTTATCTACCAATTTTACTTATGGAGATGGACAATTAGGTTCTTTAAATCTAGGCATTACACTTGATAATATGTATAGGGAAATTAAACAATCACTGATTGATACCTTCCTTATGTCTTTTATAATAATGTTAATAGCGATTGTTATTGTATCTATTATAGCTAGTAGAATGATAATGCCAATCACTAAGATGTCAATGCAAGTGAAGCAATTTGCAAGTGGGGATTTTACCGTTTCCTTCAAAGCATCAAGTAAAGATGAAATTGGTGAAATGTCAAAATCACTTACCTTTATGAAATCAGCCTTAAGAAATTTGGTTGAACAGATACATAATAATGCAATGGAAGTGTTGGAGAGCTCTAAAAACCTATCTTCCATTATAACGGACACGAAACTCGCAACGGAAGGGATCTCAATTGCTTCAGAAGAATTATCCGTTGGTTCTAACAACCTTGCTTATAATGCAGGGGATGGTTTAGAAAGATTAAACCAATTAGCGAATGAGATCACGAAACTTAGTAAGAGTACTAGCTTAATTAAGTCCGAAATCGAAGAGGCTAAGAATGCTAATCTAACAGGACTTCAATGTATGAAAGAATTAGAGGAAGCACTTGGGGACTATAGTATGGTTAGTGATAATATAAGAAATCAAGTAGATCTTCTTATTATAAAGTCAGAAACGATTACCCAAATAACATCTGTAATAAAGAACATTGCAGAACAAACAAAACTACTGGCTCTTAATGCAAGAATTGAAAGTGCAAAAGCAGGGGTGCATGGAAAAGGGTTTGCTGTAGTTGCAGAAGAAATTGGTAAACTATCAGAAGAAACAACGAAATCCATTGCTGGTATCGAAGGGATCGTAGAAGAAGTAAATCACGCTATTACAAGTACCAAAGAACACATGACAACAAGTAATGAAGTGCTAGTCCAAACAAACTTGGTATCAGGTTATACAAAAGATGCCTTAAATACAATATATAATACAATTACTAATATGATTGATGATGTTCTTATATTAACTCATGGAGTTTCAAAAATAGATGAAGATAAAAATGTAGTTTTAGAAGCCATTGAAGGTATATCAGAGATTGCTGAAGAATCCTCATCCTCTACCGAGGAAATAACATCTAGTCTAGAACAGCAGCTAAGCAATATGGAATATGCGAGTAGAGCTGCTAATAATCTTGAGACGATTGCAGTTCAACTAGAAGGCTTAATGGAACACTTTAAATTATAAGATAAGAAGAATTTGATTCGATTTGTAATAATTGTATAAGATGACGGATATTGGCTACACTTTATTTATGGTTACTTAATTGCGAACTTTCGCAATACCTATTTACTTATCGTTTAAAGGAGGTAATATTTATGAAATTCAAATTACAATTATTAATGTTAGCACTTTTTGCAGTTATTTTAGTTGGATGCGGCAATAACGGAGGAAATGATGATAAAACTACACCAACACCATCTCCAACACAAGCGACTACACCTACTGCCACAGCTACACCTACAGCAACACCAACTCAAACTACAGATAATGACAAACCAGATGCAGTGACATCCGCTTCGATTGTGGATACAGAAGAAGCATTTGAAAAAGCACTTGCTGCCGATGGTACATGGATTATTGCAGCTCTAAAGGACATGACATTTGATAAGGATTTAGTCCTTGAAGGTGAATTTAAAAATCAAAGAGACGAAGTTCAACGTAAAATTGCTCTTTATACACAAGATGAGAATCGTGTTGTAACGAATCGTTTTACCTTAACAGCACCGAAGTTAACAATCAAGAGTCCAAATGCAAGTATTCAACATGGTGTATTTAAAGGTGATCTTTATGTTGAAACAAAAGATTTTCAATTAGTAGATGTGAAAGTAGAAGGAAACATATACTTTAACAGCGAAGAAGCTAAGACAGGATTTAAGATGGATGCAGATTCATCTGTAACTGGTAAGCAAGAAGTTAAAAAATAAGTTTGTTTACACTTAACTTACAGAATAAAAGGACAGCATATGCAAGTAATTTGTATATGCTGTTCTTTTTATTTATCATATAATAATCTTTTTGAAAATGCATTTCGATATTCAGTAGGAGTGAAACCTACAATTTTCTTAAAGGCCTTCATAAAATTATGACTATCAGAAAAGGATAGGGTAAGTGAGAGTTCTTTTATTGTGTCATTGGTATCGGTTAGTAGGTATTTTGCTACTTCCATTTTTTCTTTTAAAATATATTGCTTTAAAGGTAGACCTTCTATATTGTAAAATAGATGAGAGAGATATTTTTCATTATATTTAAAATGTCTTGCAATATCTGATACTTTTATATTTTTGTAGATGGTTAGTTTTACATAATCAACGATATCATGATAGATCTGTTTTTTAGACTCTGATAAATTTTGACTGGTGCTTGGATAAAACTGATTATATAATTCACATAGAATGGTTGTAGTGGTATAATTAGCAAAGTTTTTATCATAATTAGAACGTATTGAATCCTGTAATTGTTTCATAAGTATAATCACCTTTTCAGGAGTCTTTAGGTTGCCTTTTATTGGTATTTGGATAACATTATCAATTTTTATTTTTGACTTATTATAAGTGTCGAGGATTATATTATGATTACTTGAAAAGTGTAGCCAATAAAAACTGCAGTCGGAGGGGGAGTAACCATATCGAATATTATCTTTTGTAGGTATGAGCAAGAGATGCTCGCCCTTTTCAACTTTATACTTACCATTATCATCAGCTATGTATAAGCAGCCACTTGTCATTACAATAAGTTCATATTCATATAGTGGAAATTTACTATGGGTCCATTCTGGAGTAGGAGCCTGGAATTTTCCCGTATAGTGAAAGTTTAGAGGATGTTCAATGTTAAATTCCACAGCTTTCATAAAGTTCCTCCTTAAGCTTAATGTGATATACTTCTAGATTATACTATATAAAAAATAAGAGGTAAAGGCAAATGTAAATCTTGATAGATTACATAAAATATTGAAAAGGTAAGAAGCAATAATAGGTGTTACCTCAAATTACAATATTGTTTTCTCAAAGATTCTGTGTTAGAATAATCCCTTGTGCTAACATTTACAGATTGATTTGCATAAAATCACATTAAGTTTGTGATTATGAAATGAGGTAATATTATTAAAACAATTGATATAAAAAGTCTTATTAGTTATAAGTTAACGAATACTAATATAGCTACAGCAATCACGGTATCTATATTTTTACCATATATAGTTTCAGGAATTTTTTTAATACTTATATCCATATATATTGTACTAAACAAATCTACAAGACGATTACTAAGGTATAAAAGAGAAGCACTGATCTTATTTATTTTTTGTGGATATAGTTTAATGATATCAGCAATAAAACAAAATTGGATTGGATTATTAGCTGGATTTGGTATAGTATTAGCCCTTTTCATGGGTTTATATTTAAGAAATATAATGAGTTCTCTCTTGTTTGAAAAACTATTAACCCTAATGTGTAAGTTAAGTATAATTTCAACCATATGGGCTGTTATTGAAATATATTTATTACCATACATAATAGGAAAGCAAGTACATCGTGCTTCTGCTATGTTCTTTTATCCTAATTATTTTGGTACCGTAGCTGCTAGTATAATAATTATATGTGCATATAAGGTCTTAACAAGACAAGGCAATATTTATTTCTATTATGGAATTGCATTGCTTAATGTAATTAGTTTATATTTATGTAAAAGCATGTTTGCATGGGTCGAAGTATTCTTAGGTGTTGGAGTTTTACTAATTGGACTTAAAAAGCATAAGTTATTAGCATATTGGCTTTTTCTTGCAACGATTGCTAGCTTTATTATTTTTATATTAAATATCAATGTAATACCGCGTCTTAATGAAGCAGAATTAACCACTAAAATGCGAGTTGATATATGGAAGTTTGCGATTAGGGAAATCAAGCAGTCACCAATATTTGGGCAAGGGTATATGTCTTATCTTTTTAAAGACAAAAATATGCATTTAGGTTATTTAGTACCACACTCTCATAGCATTATATTAGAATTTTTAATGAATTTTGGTATCATTGGTACTGTCTTGTTTTTATACTATATAATTAAGTATTATTTTGACCTTATAAAATATTGGTTATATTATAATAAAGTACAATATACATTTGTGCTTGCAATTACAGCTGCAACCATTGTTCATGGTCTTGTAGATCTTACAATAATGTGGGTACAAACCTTACCCTTGCTATTCATATTTATGGCTGGCTTAGGAAGGGATGAACCGAAAAAGGAGTTTTTATTAAATGAATGAGTATGTCATTTTTAATAAAGGCTTCTTTTTTATTATCTACTACATATTATTAAACTTCTTGGAAGTAAGGATTAAATATTAAAATTGTTTTATAATGAGAATAGCTGCATGCTGCATATATTATAAAAAGAAATAATTAAAGGAACTAATATGGCTGACCAGAAGTTGGATAACCAGTTAAATCTGGCCCTTGATGTAAATGAAGCTACAAGAGAGAAGACTGTTGATTTAAATGTTGGGTATTCACCTGATACAAAGACTTGGGAGCTTATTGTGAAGTACAGTGGAAATATTAGTCGAATAGCGGATGAACTAGACCTTATTGTTGTGCCATTACAAAATGAGTATGCAATTATAACCATTCGAGAGGACTTAATTTTTAGGTTATCTGAGTTTGAAGAAATTGAGTTTATTGAAAAGCCAAAGCGTATGTTTTTTGCTGTAAATGAAGGAAGATCTGCAGCATGTATTAATCCCTTACAAACAAGTCAATATAACTTGTTTGGTAGAGGGGTATTAGTTGCAGTTATAGATTCAGGTATTGATTATTCACACCCTGATTTTAGAAACGAAGATGGTACGACAAGAATCATAGACTTATGGGATCAAACGATACAAGGGAACCCTCCAGCTGGATATAGTATAGGTACCTTATATCCTAGGGAGACTATAAATGAGGCACTAAATGCTAGGAGCATGAATGAACGTCTTGGCTTAGTACCTTCAACAGACACCAGTGGTCACGGAACCCATGTGGCCTAATATTTAAATGGTCAGACTCACTCAAGTTTTATCACATCATTTTAGTATCATTTCACTTTGCTCATATGATATTTTATTAATACTATCAATTGTTAATTACATGAAGTCACATTTAATAAAACTACTCTAAGTTAATTCTCTTAATAGGAGCTACCTACCAGTTATGTATCTAATATTTATGGTTGAGTTGTTTTAAAGTTATTCTAGATATAACTAATATTTTGATTATACCTACTATTAATTGTGAATCCAAATATGGGGATCAAAACTATATTGACTCTTCTTTTCAGCATTAATTATTGCAATTGCAATACCAATTTCAGAAATACCATAATCACCGTCAAATTGCTTAATAGCTGTAGTCATGATTGCCTCAACTTCATTCTGGGGTAGGTTGTATTGTTGTGATTGAATTTTCGAAATATCAGGTAAATCTAGTTGTAAACATCCCATAAAATTGAGAAAAGAAAATTCTTGTGCATACGTTATACTTTCTAAATTAAAGATTGAAGAAATATATTTGAATAAATTGCTTAAGTCAACAATCGTATTTATATTGTTAAACCTTACTCTAGTAAGAATAAATAAGGCAGAAAGACAATCTAAATGAAAAGAAGAAAGCTCACAAGCAACTAAAATAGCATTGTCAATAACTCTTTTAAAATTTTTTGTATTATCATTTTGAATACGATTAACGACTAAGTCTGTTAATATATCCATTATTTCCTTTTCGCCAAAACGAGCATAGTTTTTAAGAGCTTTATATAATACATATTGAACATCAGGCTCTGTAAAAGATTTGAAATCATAAAAATGTGTATCTTCTAACTTTTTAATAATAGCATTACATAACTCAGTTGCTCTATTTTCAGCAATTTCTTTAGCAAGCATTTGTAGTTTGGGGAAATTATCCATAAACAGATCGGTTGTTAGTTTTACTGCTTGTTCAGGCGTCATACCAATGTACTGGACACCAATTTGCGTTGTTTTGGATATTGGTGCAGCCGTTTGTGTAATTTTAATTACATCATCCATAACTATTCACCTTCTTTCTTACTAATTTGAATTCCTATCTGGGTTGCATTATCATATGCAGTCTGTTGAATTGTGTATTTTGATTCAACACTATTTTTATTTTTTGATTCAACACTATTTTTATTTTTTGATATAACACTAAAAATTCCGTTAATTATTGCCACTATAATTCCACCTCCAACGCCAATAACAGCAACAACAAGAGCTATTTTACTATTCACATCAAGCTTCATAAGCCAATCAATCATCATATACACCTCTTACAATTATCTCTAGAATTTTTTTATTTAATGAAATTAGGTAATATTTAAAAAGAGTTTTTGGAATAATATATTTTTCAATCTATTTTTCAATATATTGTAAATATTATTATAAATACTATTAGTATATTTTGTAGATTTTATGGTTATTTATAATCTCAAAAGTTATGATTTTCTGTTTAATCATTCTAGTGGTTAGCATATGTAATGTAGCTCTAGAAATGTTTGTTTTATTTGACAATTCATTTATACTTAATCCATTATGTTCTGTTAATATACGTATAATTCTATCTTGTAAATAAGAGGTAGAAATATCTGTATATTCTGTTGTACTATCTTTAGTTTCATTTATTTTATTGATGATTTCGACCATCTTCGAGTTTATTATCTTTTCAATATTAACTGGATCTGATGAGTTCTTATGTTCAACAACTTTAATAGTTTCAGCCACAATTTCATCCTTTACTTTTTTAGTAACTAATTCTAATTCATCGATATTATTCTCAATTTTACTTTTATAGCCTTTAGTAAGAATAGTTAAGAAATTTTCTTCATGCTGATAATCACTAGGAGAATATAATACAGTCGGATTAAAATTCCATGTCAAAAAGAAAAGGATTACTAGCAGTATTGGAAATAACATAACATACCACATAAATGTAGCTTGAAGATTTTCTGATAAAAATGGTATTACAACAGTCCCTGCAACCTCAGCTATGCCTGCAAAGATTCCTACAATTGTTAATGGATTACTTATTTTCTCTTTACTCAATGCTTTTGTACCTCCAGCTTTTTCTTGAATATTAATATAATTAATAAGAATGTCTAATTGTAAAATTACTTTTCATACTCAACAAGGACAACCATTAGCTATATTATAACACTTCAAATAAAACTAATCTACCATTATATTACAATAATGATTACAATTACAAAAATTTAGTTTAAAATGTATTTTTGTCCGATTGTATTTAAGTATACTTCAATACTACTAATACCAGCAAAACTTAGCAAATCTTTTAGATGAGGATTTAGAAGTAGAAATGATCATAGAATTATATAGAAAGAAAATATAGAAAGAAAATATAATTAAACCTGAATTATTCACGTAGGTGAATAACAAAATTAATTTACTGATTTTTATATCAGCTCATTGTATTTTTCTTTAATTTTATGGATTTACTTTTTTTAACAGTCAAAAAGAAAAGAATTTAACTCGGT
>JAFAEB010000236.1 GCA_023424235.1 Bacillota bacterium | reverse complement strand
CACAAACTATGAAAGAATTAGAACATCTTATGCATTGAAATCGAAGCAAGAGTCTTTTGACTTTGTGCAAATTGCCTTCGAATAAAATAAATATGGCTTTTGACACTTACTTATACTAATCTAAATTCCCTATCTACTTCCCTTGTCGTAAGGAATACCTGCAGCTTTTGGAGCTTGAGATGTTTTAGAAGTAAATGCTAAGATTATTAAGGTAGCAATGTATGGAATCATCTTATATACATTACTAGATACCGGTAAATCTTTCAATACAGGTACGATAGAATAAGCAGATGCTAATGTCTTCATAATACCGAAGAAGAAAGCAGACATAAGTATGCGATTTGTTCTCCATTGACCAAAGATAAGAACTGCTACTGCAAGGAAACCGTAACCTGCTACTGTTGCATTAAAGTTAGTGGATGTAGGTACGATAAACACCAAACCACCTATACCTGCAAGAACACCTGAAATAATTACACCAGCATAGCGAATCTTATATACATTAATACCTACTGAATCAGCTGCACTAGGATGTTCACCACAAGCACGTAAACGTAAACCAAATTTTGTTTTATTAATTACAATACCAGCTAATATCGCAATTGCAAAACCAATATAAGTAGTAATATAGGTATTTTGGAATAATAATGGTCCAAGTACTGGAATATCACCTAATACTGGTACTTTTCCAATACGGAAGGTGTCTGTAAATTGAATCTGTTGTACACCTTGAATCATTCTAGCTACGAATACAGCAAAGGCAGGCGCAAACATATTTAAGGCAGTACCACTAATGGTTTGATCTGCTTTAAGGTTAACTGCTGCAAATGCATGTAATAAAGAGAATAATCCACCAGTTACACCTGAAATAACTACTGCAAGTATAATAAGCATTTGACCGCTCATATTATTTTGCATTAAATTTATAAATCCAATACCAAAGAAACCACCGATTACCATGATACCTTCTAAGGCAATATTAATTACACCGCTTCGTTCTGAAAACATTCCACCTAAAGCTACAATTAGTAGAGGAATGGCAAAAAACATTGTTTGTTGTACTAAGAAATAAAGAATATCCATTAGCCGTTTTCCCCTTTCGTCTTATTTATTCTACTATAGCGAACGCGTTCAATAATTCCTTTAAATACTAATGCGAAAGCACCACAGTAAATAATTGCAGAGATAATAATATCTATAACCTCTGGTGAGAATGAATATAGTTGAACATTATATCCACCAACTGTAATGTGAGCAATAAATAATCCTGCAAGTAATACGCCAAATGGATCTGACATACCAAGTAAGGCAACGGATATACCACTATATCCTTCTGGTGCTAAGATATCTACTACTTGAAGATACTTACCTGAACCAGAAAGGTAAAGAAGAGCTCCACCTAGACCAGAAAGTGCACCAGCAATTACCATGGATAAAACGATATTACGTTTTGCATTAATACCTGCATATTGACTAGCTGCAGGGCTATGTCCACAGGCCTTAAGTTCAAATCCAAAGGTAGTTTTATTAAGAACGATATAAACAATTACAACTGCTAAAATAGCAATAAAGATACTTATATTAACATTGTTTGTCTGAAATAACTTATCCATCCCTGCCTTAGGTATAATGGCAGATTTAGCTACTGGTTGTGATTGATTTTTAATACTGTCATATATATTACTTACAATTAACATATTAACTAAATACATACCAATATAGTTCATCATAATAGATGTAATAACTTCATTCACATTGGCGATAGCTTTAAGAATACCAGGAACGATACCCCAGATAGCACCTGCAAGCATTGCTCCAAGTAATGCTACGATCCAATGTAGACCATCTGGAAGGAAGGTCCATTTAACACCAATGTATACTGCAACATAGGCACCAAATGTAAATTGACCGGAAGCACCGATATTGAATAAACCTGTTTTAAATGCAAAACCAACGGATAAACCAGTTAATATAATTGGTGTAGCAATATATAATACTTGACCAATCCCATACATACCGCTTGTAAAGCCACCTGCTAAAATCATACCGAAAGCAGGGAAGGATTCTGCTGGATTACTAATTATTAAGATTAATAAACCAAATAATAAACCTGCTACAATTGACATGATGGAAGAGAAGAAATTTTTGCTATCTCTTTTAAAAATGGAACCTAAAACATTTTTCATCTCTTCACACTCCTTTTTGAACCAGACATATAAAGACCTAATTCTTGAACTGTTAAATTCTTAGGGTCTAAATCTGCAACAATTTCACCTTCGTATATAACTAAAATACGATCACTTACTTCCATAACTTCATCTAACTCTAATGATACTAATAATACTGCTTTTCCACTGTCTCTTTGATTTACTAATTGCTTGTGAATATATTCAATCGCACCAACGTCAAGTCCTCTTGTTGGTTGAACTGCAATAATAAGTTCAGGATTACGATCAATTTCTCTCGCAATAATAACCTTTTGCTGATTACCACCGGACATTTGTCTAACAACCGTAGTTTCTCCTTGACTACTACGAATATCATATTGACCAATTAACTTTTTCGCATATTCACGAACTTCGTTGAATTTAATAAATCCTTTGTTTTGGAATCTCTTATCAAAATAGGACTGTAAAACCGCATTTTGTTGAAGAGAATAATCTAATACTAAACCGTGCTTATGTCTATCTTCTGGAATATGAGCTAAACCACTAAGAGTTTTTTTACGTATACTAAGTTTTGTTATATCTTTATTATTTAATTCAATCTTACCATCTTGTATTGGAATAAGACCAGTAAGTCCATATACAAGTTCAGACTGTCCATTACCATCAATACCAGCTATACATACAATTTCACCTTTTTTAACTTCAAAGGATACATCATTTACTAGATTCTTTGTACTTGTCTTGGATTTAACGGTCAAATTATTTACTTTTAATACGGTTTCGCCAACTGGTAGTTCTTTTTTCTCTAAATGTAAATTAACTTTACGTCCTACCATCATTTCTGACATCTCTTCTTTAGAAGCAGTATCTACATCAATTGTGCCGATATATTTACCCTTTCTAAGAACACTACATCGATTAGCAACCGTCTTAATTTCATTTAATTTATGGGAAATAAATATAATAGATTTTCCTTCATCTACTAGATTTTTCATTATTTTCATTAATTCATCAATTTCTTGTGGTGTTAAAACAGCTGTTGGTTCGTCGAATATTAAAATTTCATTATCAGAATATAACATTTTAAGAATTTCGACTCTTTGTTGCATACCAACAGTAATATCTGATATATAAGCATCCGGATCAATTTTCAGCTTATATCGTTCACTTAGAGTGATAATTTTCTTTCTCGCTTCTTCCATACTTAAGAAGCCATTCTTTACAGTTTCGCGGCCTAATACAATGCTTTCTAATACTGTAAAATTATGCACCAATTTAAAATGTTGGTGTACCATACCAATCTTTAAATTATTGGCGTCATTTGGGTTATTAATTTTTACGGCTGTACCATTAATTTTTATTTCACCTTGCTCAGCTTGGTATAAACCAAATAGAATACTCATTAGTGTTGATTTACCCGCACCATTTTCACCTAAGAGAGCATGAATTTCTCCTTTTTTCACCTTTAAGGTAACATCATCAAGAGCTTTAAATTTACCAAACTCTTTTGTTATGTGATTCATCTCAATAACATATTCCATTACAGTCCTCCTAAGCACCTTTTAGTAAATCTGTCCCAACAAAAGTTGGCTTTTATTGGGACAGATATCTTGCATATGCTCAAATTTTGAGTATTATTAATACAACTTGAATATTATTTAATCACTTGAACTACAACTTTTTCAACTTCTAAACCAGAAGCATCAGCTGCTGCAGTATCATCAACGATAGCAACTTCTTTCGCTACAACTTTTGCATAAATTGCATCGTAGTCAGCTTGAGTAAATTTAGTAAATCTTGAAGTTTCCATTGGTAATTGAACACCTTCAGTTGTTGCATCAAGAACAACCTTTTCTCCACCTGGGAAGTCGTTCTTGTAGAATCTATCAAGTACGTCATAAACAGATTTAGAAAGGTTCTTCATAGAAGAAGTAATAACTGTTTCAGATTCGTTGGATTGATCTACGTCAACACCGATAACTTTTTTACCAGCTGCTTCAGCTGCTTTCATTACGGAGTTACCAACTGCACCACCACAAGCGAAGATTACTTCTGTTCCTTCATTGTACCAAGCTGCTGCTTTTGCTTGATTATCTGGAGTTGCATCAAAGTTTCCAACATAAGTGTATTTTACTTCGATTGCATCTTCTGCTAAACCTAATTCTTGAGCTGCATAGTTAGCACCTTGGATAAATCCATAACCAAAACGAATAACCGCTGGTACTGCAATACCACCCATGAAACCAAGTTTAGTGTAACCTTCTTTAACGATACCGTAACCAGCTAAGAAACCAGCTTCATGTTCTGCATAGAAGATAGCACTTGTATTATCAGCGATAACGTTATTATAGTCACCAGCATGTGGTGCACCATCAAGGATTACAAAGTTTACATTAGGATATTTTGTTTGTGCTTCAAAGATTGGTACTTCGAATAAATAACCAGGGCAAACGATAACTTTTGCACCAGCTTTAACTGCTAAATCGATGGAGTTAAGGTAAGCTGCATCGGATTTTTCAGTTGGTTTGTAATATTTATGAGTAATGTTATTATCTTTTGCGTAAGCTTCAACACCTTCCCAAGCTCCTTGATTAAAGGACTTGTCATCAATTGTTCCTACGTCTGTTATTAAAGCTAAATCTACCGTATTTGCTCCTGAACCTGAATCTGAACCTTTTTGATCTTTAGTTCCACATGCTGCTAATGAAAGAACTAATGTTAATGCTAGTGTTGTTCCAACTACTTTTTTAAATAATTTTTTCATTTTAATTCCTCCCTAAAATGTTTTATGCCATTTGGCTTGTAAATCCCCTAAATAATTTCTTTTCTTCCATAAGACAATGTTTAATACTCTCCAAAAAGTGACTACATTCTATTATGCAATTTCAAGGGCTATTTTCATCATATTGTTGAAGCTATTTTGTCTTTCTTCTGCAGTGGTCGCTTCACCAGTTATGATTGAATCTGAGATAGTACAAATTGCAAGTGCATTTTTTCCTGCTCTTGCAGCATTCATGTATAGAGCAGCAGCTTCCATTTCAACACAAAGTATGCCCATCTTAGCCCATTTCATAGTTCCTTGTGAATCATCATAAAATGTATCAGAAGATAAGAAATTACCTACTTTATAATTAATACCACCCATTCCTTCTGTTACTTCAACAGCTTTTTTTAGTAACTCATAAGAAGCAATAGGAGCATAATTACCTGGCAACTCATATTGATCAACATAATTTGAATTTGTACAAGCACCCATACCAAATGCGATATCTCTTATCTTAAGATCTGGATGAATGGAACCGGATGTACCAATTCTAATAATGTTATCAACGTCATAAAAATTAAATAATTCGTAAGAATAGATTCCCATGGATGGCATACCCATACCACTAGCCATAACAGATACTTTCTTACCCTTATAAGTTCCTGTGTAACCATTTACACCACGAACTGGATTAACTAAAACTGGATTTTCTAAATAGGTTTCTGCAACAAATTTTGCACGTAAGGGATCTCCTGGCATTAATACCGTTTTTGCAAAGTCACCTAACTTAGCAGATATATGGGGAGTTGGAATACTCATTTTTATTTCCTCCTTTATATTCATCATCTTAGATTTCTAATAAATTGTTTCCTAATATTCTTTAGCAAGTTGACCTTTTACTAAATTTACAGCTGAGCTTGTACCAATTCTTTGGCATCCTGCGTCAATAAAGGCTCTTAAATCATCTAGACCTTTAATTCCTCCTGCTGCTTTTATTTTTACATTAGGTCCAATATTCTCTTTGAATAATTTAATATCAGCTAGAGTTGCACCATTTGTACCAAATCCTGTAGAAGTTTTAATATAATCAGCTCCTGCATTTGTAACAGCTTTACACATGGCTATCTTTTCCTCATCTGTTAAATAACAGGTTTCAATGATAACCTTTAATATTTTATCACCAATAGACTGCTTTAGTAAAGCTATTTCATCTTGAATTTTCTGATAATCTCCATTTTTTAAATCTGTGATATTAATTACCATATCAAATTCATTACAACCATCCTCTAAAGCTTGCTCACATTCTGCTACTTTTGCTTTTGCAGAAGAATATCCTAATGGAAAACCGATCACTGTACAAATATTGATGGCATCACCATATTTGTCGTGTATTCTCTTAATATAACTTGGTGGAACACATACAGAAGCAGTTTGATATTCAATTGCTTCATCACATAATTGTTGTATATCTTCCCATGAACTAACAGCTTTAAGAAGTGTATGATCAACATAACCTAACATCTCAAGTTCTTTCATTCACAAACTCCTTTCTAAAGTAAAATATTAATAATATGATTTCCTATAAAATCCTTATGTATATGTTTTACATTATTCAAAATTTTATAAGAGAAATTTGTACATTCTATAAAATTATATTATCACTATTTTATACTAAGGTCAATATTTTTTTGTTCGACTTTTAACATTTTTTAATTTTTTTGTGGTATTTTTAATAACATTTTTGTTAAAACTGTATATAATGTGAGAATATTATATAATTCATTGCATATATATCCATAAAATGTTATAATACTAACATATCCAATGGTACATAGTCATATAGTAAGTTTATCATGACTAGTTAGAAGGAGAGTCGGTATGAGTAAAAAAAGCGATAGAATGAATCATCTTGTCGAAATTATAAAATCAAAGAATGGCGCATCCATAAAGGAACTAGCAAATCTACTTGAAGTATCTGAAATGACGATACGAAGAGACTTGGCTATATTAGAGGAAAACCATGTCATTAATAGTGTTTATGGTGCAGCAATCTACAATCCTGAACATGAATTAAAGCAAAATGAAAATTCATCTTCTTACGAAGTAACAGAAGAACAAATTAAACAGGATGTTCAAAAATCTAAGATTGGTACCTTAGCAGCCTCTCTCATTGAACCGGGTGACCTAATTGTAATTGACACTGGATCAACTACAGAAATGTTAGCAAATCATATACCAGATGATTTAGAAGCAACGATATTATGTTATAATGCCAACATTTTAAATTCATTAAGACTTAAAGCTAATCTGTCCTTATTATTTGCAGGTGGTAGATATCATCCTAAAACACAAATGGTAGAAAGCGCTGAAGGTATTGAATTAATTAATAGTATGCGCTTTAATAAAGCTTTTATTTCAGCAGCAGGTATTCATGAGAGCCTTGGTGTTACATGCGTATTTCCATATGAGGTGGCAACAAAAAAGGCTATTATTAAATCCTCGATTCAAAAAATCCTATTACTTGATTCAACAAAGTTTAACCAAGTAAAACCTGCTTTTTTTGCAAATATTACTGATTTTGATCTTATTATTACAGATCAATTAATACCTGAAGAATGGATTACATTAATCGATAACTTAAATATAAAGCTAATAATCGTGTAGCAAAACCACAAATTGCTACATTCCTATTATAGAAAACTTGTATAATGACCAAAAAATAAGGGTAACGCAATTTCTTATGAAACTGTGTTACCCTAAACACTTTAATTGCTAATTTCCATTAAAAGAGCTCGACATGGTGCCCCTTCCGCTACTCCTAAATTAAGGGGTGCTGCATTTAAGATATAGTCCCCAACTGGCACATCCTTTAATACAATTCCTTCTAATAGCACAACTTCCTTACCTAATAATTCTAGGTGAACTTGTAAAGGAGCATCTTCTGGTCCAACGGTTTGCGATTCATTTCCAACGAGTAGTACTTGATGACGATTTAATTCTTTCGCCGCTTCTAAGGAGACTACAGTCTTCCCTTTAAAAAGAATTCTTGGTTTCGCTGTCTTCATAATGTTTCTTATATCATCTTCCGTTAACACTCCATCAAAATGAACTACAGTTGCCTCTCCAACTAACCTATTTAAATCTAGTTCAGAAACGGTCTTACCATCCTTTATAAAATGAGAAGGTGCATCAATATGGGTTCCGTTATGAGCACACATCCGAAAAACAGTTAAATTGCAGATATCTCCCTTTTCTAAATCAAGGAATTTTGAAAAACTTGGTCTTTCATCACCTGGATATACATTACAATGAAATAATTCCTGAGTTATATCATAAATTTTCATTTTTACCTCTTATTCTAATACTATTATAGTATCTTAAATATCTACAAAAACAGAATGTATCCACAAGCATTATTTAATTCTAAACTTTTATCCACATAAAAGTGTTATATAAAAGGAAATTGTTGATATATTGTAAGCATACATCAGTTAACTTAAGCTTATACGATTTATCCTATTGTATTCACAAGTATTACAAAAGTCCTAGACTATTTATATATTTATAATGAACCTTATAATAACTATGAATAATATAAATTTTTAGTACGATTAAATACCACAAGGTAATATACAGATACGCCTAACCCAACTAGAACACCTATAAGTGCTAACAATGGAATAAAAATTAATAAGTACATTACAACAGAGAAGATAGCCATAATTCTCCATGTACGATACAGTCCATCTGCATTTAAATATTTACTAGATTGCTCTTCAATATCTTTAATACCAATAACTACATGATAACTTATATAAAGGGAGGCAATCGTTGATATTAATCCAAGTAAATATGTGATCACACCAAGATTATGTGATATTCCTAGTAAATCAAAGATATAAATTACACCTGCATATATAATCATACCCTTTCCAACTGCTATTACTTTCGTAAAATTACTACTTTCTCCACTCAGTTCAACTAACCCCTTTACCATAATAAAATACCCTATAAAATCTGGTATCAAGCCTATAGTTGAATTTCCCAAATTTAGATTAAAATCAAGAAATACTAATAACATACCTATAAATAAATTACTCATTTTTTTATTCCATGTAACTATTACATGTTCTCCTTTCCTTTTGTTTCATAATTGCTAATCGTTTACTATATCTTAGATATATATTTTTATTCAATTATCATATCACATAATTCTTTAATGGAACATGTCTTAAAGTATCTATTTTCAAAAGGAATCCATTTTTCAATAAAATTATTTAACAGTTCTTCTCCATTACGATGTAATATACGTTCTTTTTGTGTATCAAGTGAAGCATATGAAAATACTTTATAATCATAGATGTAGGAAAATTTAGGGTGCATACTATAGGCTCCCTCAATAAGCGTTAAAGGTTTTTCCTTAACTGTTATTATGTCCGCATAATCCATGGACTTGCAGCTAAATGTTCGGTAAGTAAAACAAGCATTACTCTCTAAACCAGCTACTACTTCACTTAGAAAACGTTCATAATGTATATTCCCACCGATTTCTTCATAACGCTCTTTTGAACGTAAGCTAGCTGGAAGAAAGAAATCATCCATATGAATGACATTACAATCAAAGACAGCAGATAGTAATTTTGCCATAGTAGTCTTTCCTGAAGCTGCGTTACCATCGATTCCAATCCTTATTCTTGTCTTTTCCTCTAATAATTCATTTATCTTAATAATCAGAGGAAGAAGACGTATATAATTACTATTTATTACACGGTAATGAGGATCGTATTCATTACGATATTCTTCACTATGGCTTACTACTTTGTAGCCATCCTTTTTATACTCTTCTAAATATTGAGATAGTTCATCTATCCCAAAGGAAAACTCCCCTTGTTTTGCTAATTCCATAAGGGTCATTAATTTTTCTTCAAATTGCGTTTTACATCCTGTGACCTTTGAAGAGGCTACAAATATCTTGTTCACCAAGGATAGGGGTAATAAATTTTTATCAATTCCCCTTAAATTAAGTCTAGCGTATCCATTACCTATGTCTTCAAACATAATTTCATTTTGGGAATACTCTATCCTTTCATATTCCTGTGTTAAAAAGTTAAAGCTACTCTCTTCATCCTCTATCATATGTCCACAAGCAAATTCATTTTGATAAATAAGTTTGACTGCATCACATGGTTTCATATTAGGATAGCGGTTTATATGAAGTTTAAGAGTAGAAACTATATCACTCATTTAAAAGTAACCTCGCTTT
>JAFAEB010000233.1 GCA_023424235.1 Bacillota bacterium | reverse complement strand
ATGAACCAATTATCATCCCAGTAGCAGATATTGCCCTTACAAGCCCATCCTCTATAGAGGTAAACAAAAATCTAGTTCTTAGTGCAGAAGTAACACCAACAGATGCAAGCAATATAGCCATTGAGTGGAGTGTAAAAGACGCAAACGGCACAGGAGCCATAATCATTGACAATACCTTTAGGGCAACAAGAGTAGGTATAGTAACTATTACTGCTACAGTTACTAATGGTGCTACAGCAAGTACTGATTATACGAAAGACTTTACTATTAACGTATTACCTCCTGTTGTTAGTAGCTTCACCATCACCTTAGATGCAAATGGAGGCAGTGTTACTCCTACAAGTGTTCAAACGAATGCAGAGGGTAGATTAACAAGCCTACCAACTCCTACACGCAGCGGCAACTATACTTTTAACGGTTGGTTTACTACGTTAGACAAAACGACACAGGTAACAACTAATACTGTATTTAATGCAAATACTACTATTTATGCGTTCTGGACATATACAGGTGGTGGCACTACTCCTACACCAAGCCTTCCAGTTAAAAATGAAGGTACCATTGAAAAGACACAAGAGCAAGATAAGGGTGCACCAGCAATCAATGTGGATAATAACATTGATGAGCTAAAAGCAATGGTACTCACAAAAGCAGAGCAAGAACTAGTGAATGCTGGCGTAGATGCCAAGGTAATTCTAAAGGTTAAGGATATCAGTTCTTTCGTTAGTGACGAAGAGAAAAAGCTAATTAGTGAACAATTATCTTCCAATGATAATGATGTTTTATATGTTGACTTGACACTATATAAGCAAGTGGGCAGCAAGGAACAGAGTAAGGTAACAGAAACCAACGGAAAGATACGTATCAGTATTGAAGTACCAGAACGATTTAGAAATACAAATACTATAAAAGCAAGGGAATTTTATATAATCCGAGTTCATGATGGAAAAGCAATTAGAATTGATGGAACTTATGATAAAGCAACACATTTGTTTACCTTTTATACAGATCGCTTCTCTACTTATGGTTTAACTTATGAGGATACCATCAAGATACCTACCTATAATGATTTCCACAACATGCGATTAATGGTAAAGGCTTATAAAACGTCACTAACCCTATCTTACAAGAGAATAGCAAATGCGGATGGTTACCTTATCTACGGTGGAAAATGTGGTAAGGATATGACTGAACTAGCTGATGTTGCTACTGATGAAACAAGTTACACTGTTAAGAAATTAAAGCAAGGAACCCATTACAAGTACCAAGTTATGGCTTATAAGATAATTGATGGTGAGAAGTTTATAATAAAGACATCAAAAGTAGTACATTCTGTTACAGAAGGAAAAACATATTCAAATCCTACGAAAGTTAAACTAGACGTATCATCTGTTAATCTGTCCATTGGAAAAACCAAAACCATAACTGGTCTGGTGGTTCTTCCTAAGGGTAAGAAGATGGATGAACATACAGCTGTCATTCGTTATGAATCCTCCAATAAGAATATCGTAACAGTAAACAGCAAAGGAAAGATCACTGCTAAGAAACAGGGAAGCTGCTATGTATATGCTTACGCGCAAAATGGTGTGTATACAAGGATAAAGATAACAGTGAAATAAAACACAAAAATACTGCTTGAGGATTATAAAAATCTTCAAGCAGTATTTTTTCTCATATATGCTCTGATTGCTTAACTTCATATTCTTTCGTTTGGAAGAAGTTCATTTTCCAGTTCTAAAAGCTAGCCACTTTTATTGTTTCTACTTCATTAACTTAAACGTAATATTATTCTTCTTTGCAAAAGTTTCTGCATAGGAACCTTTTACGCCGTATATGATGAGATTAGGGCAATTTTTAAAAGCTCCTTCTCCTATATTTGTTACACTCTTTGGAATAACAATACTCTTAAGCTTAGTATTATCGAGGAATGCATTTCTACCTATGGATGTAACCTTATCTGGAATCGTAATTTTCTTTAAATTTGTACATCCCATAAATAAACCTTCAGATATTTCTGTAATATCTTTTGGTAGAACAATCTCTTCTATGCTTGTGCAATAAGAAAATGCAACAACTCCTAGATTGCTTATACCCTTAGGAAGTGTAATATTCTTTAAGGAATAACAATATGAGAACGCATTAGAACTTATTGATGTGATACCGTCAGGTAAGGTAATATTGCTTAAAGACTCACATCCATAAAACATGCTAGATTGAATCGTTGTTAGACTATTTGGAAGTACAATCTTCTTTAAAGAAGTACAACCATCAAAGGTATTAGAGTACAAGTAAGATACACTATCCGGTATTACTATCTCCTTTAACTTCTTACAATCTATAAATACACCTCTACTTATTTCTGTTACGGTGTCTGGAATCTTAACCTTTTCCAACGTATCACAACCTCGAAACGCTTCTTCCTCAACTTTTGTTACTGTTTTTGGAATTGTAATATTAGTATCACTACCAAAGTACTTTATCAGTGTATTATCTTTAATATACCAATCTCCATATACAGATAAATCCTCATCACCAAATCGTTCCCGATTTTTACTGTGCCATTTGGCAAACTCTTTAAAGAAGTTCTTCGAAAATTCAGTTTTTAGTGCTTTTACTATAATATCCAGCGATGGTTCTATTCCCTTATTAGGGTTAAGATTTGTTGCTTGCTTTTGTACTCTTCTATATGCATCTTCTCCGTATTCTTCAATTAGATAATGTATCAATCGAAATCCAATCTTACTAGCAGAACCGCCGTCCTGGGTTAAGAATAACTTTTCCATATTATTTTCATTGATAATATTTTTATCATATCCCCATTCCGCCTCTAAAGCACTGTAGGAACTAGTAAGTATCTTATCTTTTTTCAAAATAATATCTGTATAGTATTGAACAAATCCTTCACTAAGAGCATAACCCATGTGAACTCCATTTCTACTTGTTATAATATGAAGTAAACTACGAAGTATTGTGCGTCCATTTTCGTCAACTATCTTGGTATCTTTACTATCAAGTACCACACCATAACCTCCAAAAATTTCACCATAACCTGATGTCGCCTTATTCAAGATTAATATCTCTACCTTATGATGATCCGTATTAAGCTTTAACATTTTATCCGCTGATTTAAAATATTTCTCTAAGTAATATTGCATTCCTGTGGAATCCTTAACGCGGTCTTTCACATAAAAGGTATATCCTGTTGCCTTTTCAACCTGATCCATTACATGATTAATAAGTTCAATAATATTTACTGGTATTTCTGCCCCTTCTTGTAGATATAAAATAAATCTTGAGGTATCAATATACTCTTCTTTTTGACTTGTATAATAATCCCCCTTCTTCTTGCTCAGATCAACACCCGATTGATACACTGCCTTTTTATACTTTGCTGGAACCTTATTATTCTTTGTCTCGGCTGCAGTAACAAACGAAAATCCTTGCACAATAAAAACTACTACCATTAACAGTGCTGTAAGATAGCTACATCTTCTCCCTAATTTCATACTAAACCCCCACTCTTTTTATTATACTTCCCTGCGAAAAATAACATGTGTAGCTCTTAATTCTTTATTTGAATTTATTACCATATAATGTATATTATCCTATTGTTAATATAATGTCAATTATATCCTAATACGTATATTAGAGTTTTAGTAGTGCTTTTTAGACAATATATATAATGTATCTATAAATATATTTTTATATTGATTAACAAAAAATACCATAACATAATATATGTGGATTAACTATATCCACATATATGATGTTATGGCTTATATAATAATTTAGCTATAATATAAATATTCTACTCTGACTTATGACATAAGCATTTATTCTGAAAATCCTCATCATTCACCTTTTCTGCACCTAGATATTTGCAGAATTGGTCAAAAGCTTCTTTTAGTGCAGATATTAACTCTTCTGTTACTTCAATATCTTCTTCCCACCACCACTCTTTAATACGCAATTCTTTTTCACCACGATATAGCTCTGGCTCAAATCGTGCTACAAATCGGTTGTTATATAGTACAGGCAATACATAATAACCATACTTTCTTTTCGGTACTGGTACATAAACCTCCCAACTATAATCAAAATCAAAGATACTCTTAATCATAGTTCTGTCCCATAATAAATTATCTAAAGGAGCTAAAAATTTCATTTCTTTTTTATCTGAATCTGCAATTTCATTTAGGAGATTCAAATCTTCATTTCTAATATAGAAAGGATATTTAATATCATCCACATAAATCTCTTTAATCTCCTCTTTCTCTATCAATGCTTTTATTGCATTATTACGAATCTTACTATTTGATATAAAGTGACCTAACCAAGCACTTCCATTACGAGACCACAGCATGCCAATCGAACCAATTCTTCTTTTCACATACCATTCATAGAACATCTCATCTAATTCAAATGGTTCTTCTTGATTTAATAGGTCTGATGGTAATAAGTTCTCAATGATATCATATACTTTTTGTGTATTTATTTTTTTATAAACTCCTATTTCTCCTATTGTATATAAATAGTCCAAAGTAGCACTTGATAGCTTTCTATGACCCCAACTACCTGGATTATTACTTCCTATATCAATCTTATTCGATTGTAAGGGGCCACTTTCAATTACTATATTTTTCACCTCTTCTAAGTATTCAAGTGCCTTACTAGCATTTCTGTGGGTTAGAACACCTTTAAGGTCCTTCCCACATTCTTTTCTTACACGGCTAAAATAAGGCCAATCGGATTGAAGATAGATTGCCATCATCTTATCCCAACCATCAATTAAAGCTCGTTTTTCATATAGTAAATCATTTAAAATAGATGATTTATAATTTTTAATCCTTGATTGCAACACTAAATCTGCATTTCTTCCCACAACATTGAGTGGATCATACTGGATACATCCAACCTTCTTAAAATATTCCAATACTGAATTCTCACCTTCATTATTAGCGTAATGATTTAATCCATGATAAGTGATAAGAAACTTTCTTGCTTCATTTAATGATATCTTGTTACCTACTAACTCATTCATAATTTGTCCTCCAAATTCTATTAGTGAGTGTTTGCACTCATTCATAGAATGCAAACTTCAGTGTGAACGCATTTATCTTTCACTCTCTTTCCTATCTTTTGATTTAGTTCTGTAGTTTCTTATTCCATTGTAGTCCTTGCGACTATTGTTCAGTCTTAAACTTTACAAAGCTTTATGTTATTATGAAATATAAGAAAAGGAGCAACCGCCCACAAAAGTGGTTAGCCTCTGTATAACAGTTTAACTGCCCATCCGTCCGGCCAAGAACAGGGGGCAGTTTTTTTTTGCTTGTTGTTCCTATCTTCTAAATAGGCGAAGCCATTTTAAATGGCTTTGCAGCGCTATAATAAGCAGCCCAAATGTAAGCATTAACGTTAATGTTTCATATGTAGTCTGCATCTGCACCATCTCCCTTCTTGGGAGGCTAACTAGGTCAATTCATCTTCTCTTCATAGTATTCTGGCCATGTTTCAGTAAATACGCTTTCATTATGGCCAAGTGCTGACCATAATTCTTCTGCAACATGAAGTGTAAATGGAGCTAATAAAATAATTGCGATTTCTAAGGTTTCTTTATGGTCACTACATTTTTATAGTTTTATTTACTTTACTTAATTTTAGAATCTATTATATAAAATAATATGTTAGATATTATAAGTACAAAAATTAAGAATCCAAAATACAATATTGCACTACGCCAACTATAATATATTGCTTGATAGCCTTCTCGGTCTGGCTTCATTATAGGGGAAATCATTACTAAATATATGCTTATTATTGTATAAGATGAAATAATGATTAAAAATACAATATTATATAACCTAATAAATTTGTTCTTTAATATCTTTTTTAACATCAATAATAACCTCCATTCTTAATAAAAAATAACTGTTTGTTCTAACTTATCATAAGGCTTTATAGAATTCAGTTTTAAGTTAGGTTGCTCATTATCTGGTTCTAATAAAATATAACTGCCGATTAATTGATATCGAACTGAATATAATGACAGTCTAATATAAGGCATTAATAGTATTAATACTAAAATAGAACTGAATAATACTATAATAACTTTCTTCTTTTTCTTCATAGTATCTCCCCACTCTTAATTGTTACAATTATATATAACACGGTTATGACTATAGATATTAGCGAACAAAACTATCATAAATCGCCTTTCTTGCTATATCTGCATCCTCTTCAGACACCCCTCTTATAAATTCATATTACCATATAATTCCATGACTTACAATTTAATATATCATTAATTTGATAGTAATAACACATAAAAAACACTATTACTAACACTCACATACAAAATACTCTCAGTCTCATAAGACATACACAAAAAACTCCCTGTCAAATGACAGGGAGCAAATTCTATAACTTATTTCACAACTATATTTACAATCTTACCTGGTACATAGATTTCTTTTACTATGGTACCAACTAATTTATCAGCAAGCACTTCTTTTGCTTTTTCAATTACTAGGTCTTTTGCATCTTCTGCGCCAACCATAACAACTGCTTTTGTTTTACCATTCATTTGAACAGCGATTTCGATTTCAGAGTCTTTCATCTTCTCTTCATCGTATTCTGGCCATGTTTCGTTAAATACACTTTCATTATGACCAAGAGCTGCCCATAATTCTTCTGCAACGTGAGGTGTAAATGGAGCTAATAAAATAATTGCAGTTTCTAAGGTTTCCTTATCAATTCCGCCTTCTTTTTTCACAATATCATAGAATTTATTATTGTATTCCATGAATCCACTTACAACGGTGTTAAGACTGAATGTTTCAAGACGAGTGGTAATATCATAAATCATCTTATGTCTTGTTTTAATCATATCATTTGATGCAGTAATATTTTTATCTTTGTTATCCATAACAAGATTATAGAAACGGTTGATGAAACGATATACACCATCCATACCTCTATCATCCCATTCAGAATCAAGTTCTGGAGGACCTACAAATAATTCATATAAACGTAAGGAGTCACAACCATAATCATTTACAAGTTCATCTGGAGAAACTACGTTTCCTTTGGACTTACTCATCTTAGCACCATTTTTACCAATCATACCTTGGTTGAATAATTTAATAAATGGTTCATCAAAATCTAATACACCAATATCATTTAAGAACTTGGTATAGAATCTTGAATATAGTAAGTGAAGTACAGCATGTTCAACACCACCAATATACATATCTACTGGTAAATATTTTTCAGCTTTTTCTTTGGATACTAATTCTTTATCGTTCTTATTATCCACATAACGTAAGAAATACCAAGAAGAACCAGCCCATTGAGGCATTGTATTGGTTTCTCTTTTTGCAGGAGCGCCACAAGTAGGGCAAGTTGTATTTACCCATTCATGGATATCAGCAAGTGGAGATTCACCAGTTCCTGTTGGTTGGTAACGTTCTACTTCTGGTAATACAAGTGGTAATTCTTCTTCTGGAACTGGTACGCAGCCGCAATGTTCGCAGTGAACAATTGGAATAGGTTCTCCCCAATAACGTTGTCTTGAGAATACCCAGTCACGTAATTTATAGTTGGTTGTCTTTTTACCAATACCACGTTCCTCTAACATTCCTGGAACTTCACGTTTTGCATCATTAGAATTCATTCCATTAAATTCACCAGAATTAATAATAATACCAGCTTCTGTATAAGCTTCTGTTAATTCAGGAACTTCTACTCCGTCTTTCGCAATAACTTGAACAATTGGAATATTAAATTTCTTAGCAAACTCAAAGTCTCTATCATCATGTGCTGGTACACACATAATTGCACCTGTACCGTAATCTGCAAGTACATAATCAGAATTCCAAATAGGAACTAAAGCATTATTAAGTGGATTAACTGCATAGCTTCCAGTGAATACACCTGTCTTTTCTTTATCCTGTAATCTATCTACTGATGATTTCATAGAAGCTTTAAAGATATAATCTTCAACTTCTGCTAATTTTTCTTCGCTAGCTATTTCTTTACATAATGCATGCTCTGGAGCTAATACCATAAAGGTTGCACCGTATAAAGTATCTGGTCTAGTAGTAAATACTTTAATTGC
>JAFAEB010000219.1 GCA_023424235.1 Bacillota bacterium | reverse complement strand
CATCTCAGCATGTCGATCAAGTTGTTATAAGTGTTTTAAATGGTATTATGAAGAACCAAAACAGTATTTATCCGTCAAAATTATTTTATGCTATGTATCAAAGCAATAAATTTATACCTGTCATCTTTAAAATATATGGACAGATGCAGTATAAGAAGTTCAAAAAATGGTTGGAAAACTAATGGGAGGTTAATATGGAAAAATCATATCCTGCTCCTTGGAGCTTATCAGGAAAAGGCTATATTATACTCTATAAATTTAGTGAGGAGTTTGTCAAAAAGTACTGTAACGTTCCGGTATTCCTTAATAACTCTTTTACAGGTGGCTTTGGCACTATAATGATAGTAGACTATCACTCTTCCAATGCAGGGCCATATGGGGAATTACTATTTATACCTGGTAGATTTCACCATAGGGATAAAAAGCTTAACACGATAACAGATATTTATGTATCGTCCATGGAAAGTGTAGTAAATGGAAGAAAAAATTGGGGAATACCAAAAGAACATGCTGACTTTCAGTTTCATTTAGTGGATAAACATACAGAAAACGTTCATGTTCATACTGGGAGTAAAACGATTGCAGATTTTACTATAAAATCAGGTGGTATTTCTTTTCCTGTAAGCACCAAACTTCTTCCTTTTCCACTGGTTCAAAGTTATGATGGAAATTATTATTATACTACATTTCATGGTAATGGTATTGGTAAAATAGCCAAAGTATCAAAAGTTAAAATTAATTCTGACTTATTTCCTGATGTATCTTCTTTAAAGCCATTGCTAGCAATAAAAGTAGAACCATTTACAATTACCTTTCCAGTACCAATTATTGAATCTATCAAATAATAAAACATACAGTATATTTAACGAATAATGTTAATAAACATAAGTTAATATATATAAATTTATGTTTTAGGTTTTAAAGCTAAAAAGAGTTGCCTAGAATATATTAATTTCTTGGCAACTCTTTCTTCATATCTTTATCACTCTACAGTACTTCCGATATTCTTACTAGCTACTTCTTTAACCATTCTAATAAAGGATTTAAATTTTCTTCTTTTACACCATCAAATCCATGTTCAATGATAGAGATAGCTTCTGTTCTAGATTCATCTTTGTCCTTACTATTTTTAAGAGCTTTTACAAACATGGATAACATTAATTTATCCAAACCTTTTATTTCTTTTAGTGGGTGACAACCACCACGTAAATAAAAGAAAGGAACTCCTTCTAGCTTATTTCTTTGAATAACTGTTTCTTCGTTGGGTTCTGCAATTCGTCCAGTACCAGAACCACAGACTGCTTTTACATTATAATTCTTCACTTTACTTAATCCTTGTATTTTACCAACCTTCATCCAACCTAGGAAAATGATCTCGTCAGATTTATTAACTTTACTTATTTCTTTTACAGAGTATACTTGATACCCTGTCTTTTTCCCTAACATCATCGCATACTTTTTTGTAAATCCTGTCTTTGACTCATAGACGATAACCATAAACTATTACCCCACATTCTTTTTCATTGTATTTTATTTGTTAAATACTTAACTTAATCTCAGAATAATCCAAATTTATTTTTTTTTCAATGTGTTTTTTAGATTTTGGAGATAATTTATTACTAAATAAATTATAGAATTAATACTTGCAATCGTATTAAAGAATGAATCTAGTTTAACTTTATAATTTACTTTTTTATTATTTTGTGTATAATTAAATTGTAATAGATTTAATTATATTAAACCAATTAGTAAGGAGTAATACATGTCTCAAAATTATAGAATATTATTATATTATAAATTTACCCCAATAGAGAATTCAGAAGAATTTACAAAAGAACATTTAACACTATGTAAGAATCTTAATTTGAAAGGTAGAATATTAATATCTCATGAAGGAATTAATGGCACTTGTTCTGGAACAATTGAAGATACAGACAAATATATGGAAACATTAAAGTCCTATCCAGGTTTTCATGATACTGTATTTAAAATTGACCCTAGTGAGGAACATGCCTTTCCAAAACTTCATGTAAAACATAGGAAAAGTATCATTACTCTTCTACCTGAAGATGATGTTAATCCAAATGAAATTGTAGGAACTTATTTAAAACCAAAAGATTTCTATGAAATGCTTCAAAGAGATGATGTTATTGTAGTAGATGGTCGTAATGATTACGAATATGAAATTGGCCATTTTCGTGGTGCAATTAAACCTGATGTTAAAAACTTTAAGCAATTTCCTGAGTGGATCGATGAGACTTTAGGAGAACATAAGGATAAAAAGATTCTTACTTATTGTACAGGTGGTATTCGTTGCGAAAAATTAACTGGTGTATTCTTAAATAAAGGATTTAATGAGGTTTATCATTTAGAAGGTGGTATTGTAACATACGGAAAAGATGAAGAAGTTCAGGGAAGGCTATGGGATGGAAAATGCTATGTATTTGATAACCGTATCTCCGTTCCAATAAATCGCACCGAAGAAGATGTTGTAATCTCCAAATGCTCTTTATGTAATGAACCATCTGACCGTTACATTAACTGTAGAAATGATTCCTGTCATGATCAATTTTTATGCTGCGAATCCTGTGAAGAAAAATACTTTGGATTCTGCTCTATGGAATGTAGCGATCATGTTCAAGTTCATCCAGAACATGATGCTTATATACGATTAAAAAAGAAAATTGAATTGTATGAAAATTATGGACAAAACCATGAAATGTATAAACAGACCATGGATAAACTTCAGAATCAAAAGGTATAGAATATGGTATCTATAAGCAAATCGAAATTAGGATTAATCTGATTTCGATTTGCTTTATTTCAATATACATTCACACATTATAAGATTTTATCTAGTATTTCATCTAATACATCTCCATAACTCTTAGAAGAAGGTGTAGGTTTTGCTTGAATTACATAAATAATGCCTTTATTCGGTATAACGGTAACCTCTTGACCTCCGTAACCTCGTAAGCCATACCAATCCTCTCCTAACCAGTACAAGTAACCGTAACCACTGTTTAACTTAGAAGGTGTTAGTGCTTTTTTGATATACTCGCTCGATAGGATCCTGTTATCATGATACATTCCATTATTTAAAAAGAGAAAACCAAGTTTCGCCAAATCCCTTGCTGATAAATCAGATGATGTCTCATTTTTCTCATTGTTCGCTATATTATAGGTAAGTCCACAAGGGGATGTCCACCAACTATCACTTGTAATATCTAAAGGATCATAGAGATACTTTTTACAAAAGTCATAGGTATTCATATTGCTTGCTTTGGCAATGATAGCTGATAGGAGTAAAACATCCCATTCCTTATAATTATAGTTCGTACCAGGTATATGGGACATAGCAATATCTCCTATATGGCTTAGCATATTTCTAGACCGTCTAAACTGTTCGATCATAGGGCAATGGTAATGGATACCACCATTCCAATAAATACCTGAAGTCATAGTAAGTAAATGCTCTATTGTTATAAGTCTATGATATGGATGATTTGAACCATCAAAATCAGATAAATAATTACATATTAAATCATCAACACTTCTAATATAACCATTATCAATACAGATAGCAACTAATATTGAGATAATACTTTTCCATATAGACTTTATATTGTTTTTACTCCTATTCGTAAAGTTATTATAATATCGTTCTATTACTAATTCATTATCTTTATATAGTAATATGCTATTTATCAAAGGATATCGTTTAAATTTTAAATACTCATCGATGGAGTTTGCTAGTTCTATGTTCATTTTAAATATGCTCCTATAATGGAATTAGAGTTCTTCTTTAGCTCACTTGGAGTACCTGTTGCAATAATATTACCACCATCTGTACCACCACCAACTCCCAATTCAATGATATAATCGCAACTACTAAGGACATATGGATCATGTTCTGTGATAATTATGCTATTCCCCATATCTACTAACTCTTGTAAAAGATTTAATAAACTTTCACTATCATGAAAGGATAGGCCTGTTGTTGGTTCATCCAAGATGTATAAATTACTACTTGAATGATTCCCTTTTGACAATTCTTTTGCTAACTTTATACGCTGACTTTCGCCACCAGATATGGTAGGCGTTTTTTGTCCTAATTGAATATAACCCATACCTACACGAGATAAGGTTTTTAGCATATCCGTTATAGTAGTATCTTTATCTACAAAATATTCGATTGCTTCTTCTACTGTCATATTAAGAATATCCCTAATATTCTTACCATCTAGTTGAAACTCTATCGCCTCATCTATAAAGCCAGAACCTTGGCAGGCTTCACAAGTAAGGTCCATAAAGTTACCCATTCCCACATGATAATGAATTTCACCTTCTCCTTTACACACTCTACATCCACCTTCTGAGTTAGTTGAAAATAATCCAATAGAAAAATTACTTTTTTTTGCAAATAAAGCACGAATTCGTCCAAAGATATCTGTATAAGTTGCTGGACATGATGTTTTACTTCGGCCAATTGGTTTTTGATCGATTACATAACACTTATTAATATAATTAACACCTATAAGTTCGGCATTGACGTCAATTGTGGTATCTTCATCTTCTTCATTACCTACACACTTGTTTTGCATTATATCTTTTAGAATGGGGACTAGTGTATCACTAATTAAACTAGATTTTCCACTTCCTGAAACCCCTGCAATTCCTACCATAATTCCAAGTGGAATATCTACTGTGACATTTTTTAGATTGTGTATACTAGCATTATGTATCGTTAATGACTTATTCTTATCTACTTCTCTATTTCTGTTTCTTATATCAAAGGATTTAATACCAGACAGGTATGGTGAAGTGATAGATTGATTACAGGATAAAAACTCATGAAATCCACCTTCATATATCTTCATACCACCCTTACAACCAGCTCTTGGCCCAATATCAATTATATAATCAGCTGCTCTCATAAAATTTTCATCGTGCTCTACTGCAATTACAGTATTCCCTTTTTCGATTAAATCCTTTATGATATTTAATAATTGTGCTTTTTCAATTTCATGTAAACCAATGGTTGGTTCATCGAATATAAATATGATGGAATCCATATCAGCTATTATATAGCTAGCAAGAAACAACCGTTGAATTTCTCCACCAGATAAAGTTGGTACTGGTCTATTAAGGGAAAGATGATGGAGTCCAACTTGTACTAAACAAGTAATCTTAGTAAGTATTTCATTGATTAATAAATTGGATTTCTTTTCAATTTGCTTTTTTAAAAAGGAACATAAATCACTTATGTACATGGCTTCAAGTTCTGTTATACTTTTCCCACCTAATGTTGTATGTGAAGCATGTTCACCAAGCCCAGTACCATTACACTTTGGACATGTGGAGTAATGAGCATATATCTTTTTATAAGTAAACAATTTTTGTCTAGAGGATGGATTAGCAATATGGTTACAGGTCTGCTCAAGGGTTGGTACAAAGTAATTAACGCCTAAAAAACTTGTTTTTGCAGAGCCATATTTTAATGCCAAAAGTTGTTCTGTTGATAAAGAATTAAGCAGTTGTTCAGGATATACCTTTAAATTTTTGTAATAATCCCTTATTTTATTCCTCCAGGTTGGTATAACTTTAAACTTACCCTCTAATACATCTTGAACAGCTATGCTCATATCACCATATAATTCATCTTCATTAATACACTTTATACTTCCTTTTCCTAGACATTTGACACACATTCCCTTTGGTGAATTCTTCTGAAACATTTCCATAGAAAGAGGAATATTATCATCGTATTCCTTATCTCTTATACCATATGTAGCATATAAAGCTGCTAACATACTACTTATTTTTGTTCTTGTACCAACTGTACTTCGAGGATTAGATTGACGTATAATGCGTTGTTCTACAGCAACAGTAGGTGATAATCCTGTGATACTATCAAATGTTGGTACATTATCTACCATAAATTGTGTTCCAGAAAACATTAAGTATCTACGTTTACCTTCTTCATAAAGAGTATCAAAAGCAAGGCTTGATTTTCCACTACCCGATACACCAGTGATAACCGTTAGCTTATTTTTAGGTATCTTAACATAGATCCCTTTTAGATTATGAATTCGAGCATTTTTAATCTCAATGTATGGATTCATTTGACCTCCTAAGTTATTACGTTAATTCAACTGTAAATATTGTTCCTTTGTATAGTACGCTGTTAACACGAATCGTACCATTATGCTTTTCTATTATACTTTTAACAATCGATAATCCAAGTCCAGAACCTCCGATTGCTCTGGCTCTTGATTTGTCAATACGGTAAAAAGGCTCAAATATATGTGGAATTGATTCCGAAGGAATTCCAGGACCTGTATCACTCACCGTTATAACCACACTATTTTCCTTCACTATACTATCTAAAACAACAGTACCACCACTTATGTTATATTTAATTCCGTTCTCTACTAGATTATATATAGCGCGGTAGATAAGAGTTTGATTACCGTGTATAGTTCCTGAACCGTTCAAAATAATTAATGTTACATTGCGATTTAAGGATAATTGATATAAATCTTCTTTCATTTTATGAAATAGATTTTCTATTACAATTTCTTCTGTAAAACCGTCTATGGATTCTCTTGACAATAAGAGCAGATTATCAACAATTCCAATGAGACGGTTATTATTTTCTTTAATAACTTCTATGGTTTCCTTACAATCTATAATACTAGGATTCTCCTCCATCTCATAAACTTGTATACCCGCTTTAATAGTGGTTAAAGGGGTACGTAGTTCATGAGCAGCATTCGCTGCAAAATTAGTTTGTGCTGTAAAGGATGTTGATAAACGGTCAAGCATTTGATTAAAAGAGCAAGTTAGACTGCCTACTTCATCCTTTATTAGAGGCTCCTTTATCTTGGTATATAGGTTTTTCTCATTTATATTTTTAACAGTTTCACTTAAGTTATGAATGGGTTTTAGCGCTTTCCCTACTATAATATATATCATGTAAAGTCCAACTAGTATGAAAATGGATGCTATCGTTAAACTTTGGTTTGTAAATCTTTTTTCTGCTCCTTGGAATAAGGCCTTAAAATCTTTCGTAACCTTCGAATCTTTCATATCTGAATTAGTTGCTTTATTATCTTTAAATAATTCACCCAATATATTCTCTTTTACTTCACTTGGAATAAATAGCTCTGCAAAATCAAGGATTTCATTTAATTGTTCTCCTTCAGTACCACCAAAAGTTAGCTGATTATCACCGAATGAAATACTTAGTTCATCACCAAAATTCATTTGGAATTGACTAGTATAAGTCTTTTCAGCATTTTCTACATTTATAAGCGTTAATATAAATACTAATCCTATTAAAATGATTCCACATAGAAATGTTATTCTAAGTCTTAATGTAAATTTACTCATATATTAAACCGCCTCATCTTCTATGATATAACCTTGCCCTCTGTAGGTTTTTATAACTTCTGCACTACCTTTTGCAGATATTTTCTTTCTTAAGGAGCTCATATGAAATTTAAAACTATTAGAGAACATATCGCTATCACTATCCCATACATGTTCAATCAATTGTTCCGCACTGATTACTTTGTTTTTATTAAGAAAGAGATAACGAAGGATAGAGAACTCTTTTTTAGTAAGGTTTAGGTCCTCCACACCTATCATAGCAGTACATTTTGCTAAATTCAGGGTAATACCATGAAGTGTAATAAGAGTGGAATGAGTTACTACTTGTTGCCTCGTCAAACATCGAATTCTAGCTTCTAATTCATGAAAATCAAATGGTTTTACAAGGTAATCATTTGCTCCATCATCTAAACCTAGCACCCTATCATGAATATCATGTCTTGCTGATAAGATTAATATTTTGACTGTTTGATTATTCTTTCGTATTTCTCTTAAAACATCCATACCATCTATCTTTGGTAAATTTAAATCCAACACAATCAGGTCATATTCATTTACTTCAAATTGCTCAAGCGCTTCTTCACCATCTGATGCAGTATCTACTGCATATCCACACTTTTTAAGTCCCTTAGCTAATATTACTTGTAGTTGAATTTCATCTTCTACGATGAGAATTTTCATTTTATACACTCCATTTTGTTTTTTATAAATGCAGTATTTTTTACTGCTGGTATATCTGAATAATATCGGTAATAGTTACCGTATTCATCGGTGATTTCATTGACTAAATAAAGTCCGTTTACAGTTATTGAATCTTCATTACAATTCATTGTCACAAGATATCCATTCTCTATATAAATACGAAGTGAATAACGTTTTCCATTTATACTTCCTGAATGGTCTATTAAATATAGTTTATTCATATGATTATTCTTCAATATGTTAAATTCATTGTTGTAAGTATCATCTGTTAAGAAGCTATCAAAAGAATATGCATCACCTAAAATATCCTCTATAAAATCTACTACTGGAAAATTGATTCTAACACTATCGTTACGATATCCGTCATATACATTGATCCCATCATAAGAGATTTCAACTTTACTATTACCTTCAGATACATAGATACCATCTCTACTAATATCTACTTTATTATCGCCATCAAGAACAGATATCCCATCGTTATTTATATCTACTATACTATTATTAGTATCTTCTACTGTTAACCCTTTTCGTGATATAGAAACATAATCACCATTACTGTTAACCTTTAATCCATCACTATCAAGTTGAATTCGTTCTGTAAAAGTTTTAACTAATAATACATTATCCTTGTAATCAATGGAAATTGGATTATTATATAATTCATCATTTAACGTGTTTGTAGATAGTACCTTATTCTCAACTTCTTTCGTAGTG
The DNA here is from genome assembly GCA_023424235.1 of Bacillota bacterium. Taxonomy (GTDB): domain Bacteria; phylum Bacillota; class Clostridia; order Lachnospirales; family Lachnospiraceae; genus Anaerocolumna. The sequence goes on along the minus strand of JAFAEB010000219.1, from coordinate 5,962 downwards.
GACTGTTTATTAAGTATTTTTCTTTCTTTTATAAAACTATCTTTATAGCTTATTTCAAATCTTTGACATGCAGTTAATAAGAATACTCCACTGATTATGGACACTATAATTAATCCTTTTACTAATTTCTTAACTTTCATATTAACATCCTCCATATATTTTTTTAGTGTAACATGATTGAAGTTCTAATTGACTTCATATGTTATATTAATCATACACGGAATAAGGTTAGATAAAGGATAGATATTATCTGATTTTTCATTTTGATTATATTAATTATGTCATAAAATTTACCAATTATCAATTAAAGAATAGCATACAACGAAAAACCTTTGATAATTATTGTTAAATAACTTCAAAGGTTTTTATGATATTCAATTATTTTATTAGTCTATTTAATCGTAATCTTAAAAGAATATTTTGTATTATTAACTATTTATTTCGACAAATCCGAAATCCATGATCTGCTCCCATACCATTTGCTTCAAATTTTCCTCTATATGAGAAAGCACTTGAAGTAGCATCTCCGATCCAACCACCGCCTTTCCATATACGTTGCATTCCTGTTGGTATATTAGAATCTTGATACCAATCATAACACCATTCTCTTACATTTCCCGACATATCGAATAGTCCTAACTCATTTGCTAATTTTCCACCAACAATATGAGTTTTATTTTGATTGTTCTCTATTAAAGACCAAGACCAATCACCTGTTATGTAACTGTCTCCAGCATTCCGCCAGTACCATGCAGCCTCATCCACTTCATTACTACCACTATAGGTGAAATTTTCGCTTAGTTGTCCACCACTTGCTGCATATTCCCACTCGATTTCTGTTGGCAATCGATAACCATTGGTTTTATCATTGATGGTAACTGTCCATTTGATTGTGTCATATTCACTTATATTATGTGGATCAAGAATATTTTTATTTATATTATAATAAGGCTCTAAACCTTCTTTTAAGCTACGTTTATTACAGTATTCAACTGCATCATACCAACTTATCATCTCAACTGGTAAATCATCTCCTATGAATGCAGAGGGATTATAACCCATTACATCAACCCACTCCTTTTGAGTTACCTCATATTTACCTATATAAAAAGAATGTATATTTGCTTCAATATTATAATAATTCGAATTGGTATTTTTAAATGCTCCCCCTTTAACTAGAACCATATTTTCGGGAATTTTATTTTTACATCCACTTAATGTTATTAGTAATAGTATTACAATAGATAATATCAGTAGTTTTTTCATATCCTGCTCCTTTTATTATAAGGAGAGAATCCATATCTGATTCCCTCCTTATTAAATCAAATTTAGGTATGTTGCAATATCAAAGTAGTATGTAGGTAAGTATGTTTATTTGTTATACAATAAAAACTTTTGTTAATATTTGCTTTACCATAACTTACTTAATCGAGCTGAGTCAATTAAGTTTGATGTTTTACTTTTTAGACAAGTAGATATTTAATATGATATTTATTAATACTTGCTCTACCTATCTATATAACTAATACTAATTTTTAGGTATTAAGATAATGATGATTACCAAACAGTAACATTAGCATAACCACTACTTTGATATCCTTCTACACATAGAGCTTGATATGACCAGTTACTTCCAAGATTCATACCTTTACTTCTCCATGCATTTACATGGTTGCTAAAATTGATTTGAACGTTACTGCCTGTAGGACGTTTTGCTTGTCTAACACTCCAGAATTGTTGGAAGGTTTGTGTTCCGTCAATGGATGGAGCGTTATAACGCATGGTTGTATAGATATCATAAGTACCACCATCACTTGTAACTGAGCCTTTATATGTGCCAGTAGGTCTGTAGGTACCCCAGCTATCTACTACATAATATTCAATAAGTGAATTTCTTGTCCAACCGTAGAATGTTAAATAGCCATTTCCAGAAGGAGAAAATGCACCTGCATTATAATTAACAACACGATATGCATTACCAGCATTCCAACCTTTACCAACAACGAAATTTCCACAGTTAGTCCAGCTAACACTATAATTACCGCCGGAACCATTCGTAGCATTCACAGAACCACCACCATCAGTCCAATTTTGCCAATAATCTGTAGCTGCATAAGAAGTTGAAGTTAATAAACCACTAAAAATCATAGAACATGCTATAACGAACGCGATTGCTTTTTTGTTAAATTTAAACATACGGTACCCTCCTAATATTTTTTGTATACTTACCTACATACTATTTTAATATTACATAAGACTCATCTCCTTTCTTAGAACAGTAAAATCTTAATAAAATGCGCATAGTTGTTTGATAGTAACTGCAACTTAATGTCATATTTCATTGTCATACTCTTCACATAAAATAAGCTTGTAATAGATAAAAATGAAGACTATTAATTAATAGAAAACTAGAAGTTTATAGAATTATTAGGCCCTCTAAACATGGCTAGCTCCTATTAATTAAATCATATAGCAATTAAATCTTTGCTTATTAATCACGAGGAGCTTGTACAAATCATGTAGATCAATTGTAGGACTATAAACGATTGATAATTACTAAATTGGAATTAATAGTTGTTTGAATAATTGCTTGAATAGTTATTTGAAATATTGATTGGTTGAAAGATTAGTTGAAAGATTGATTGAAACTTTAGTAAAGTTAAGACATTGCTGATTAGAATCTAAATATATTTACAATATAAATATTAATTTACCATCATTATACATGTTACTTACAATTAAAACCAATCATAAATTGCGAATTTTTACTCAAAAATTGCGGTTTAAGGTCTTGACTTATCAGAAATTACGGAGTATATTAAATAAATTGTCCTATATTAAAAAAACATTGTTCTAATATTTATACAACTTGACTTTATGTTAGAATACTTATCAGAAATATGCTATAAATAAAGGAAACCAACTCTATCTGTGGTGTTATAGCAAAGTATCACCCCAAAATAAAGTTGGTTCATTATTAATCATTTATTTTTTATTTTATATTATTTATTTGGTTTTGTTATTTATTTTTTATTATTTATTTATTTTTGTTATTATTTGTTTTATTATTTGTTTTATTATTTGTTTTATTATTAATTTATTTTTGTTATTATTTGTTTTATTATTTGCTTTATTATTAATTTATTTTTGTTATTATTTGCTTTATTATTTATACCATTTCATATAATCACCATGTGCAGATATTAGTTCGTCACACATGCTCACGATATCATCAATAGATAATTCAGCAGCTGTATGTGGATCTAACATTGCAGCTTGATAAATGTATTCTTTCTTTTTCGTTCTAGCTGCTTCAATTGTAAGTAGTTGCGGATTAATATTGGTCATATTCATTGCAGCTAATTGAACTGGTAATCTACCAACATGACAAGGATTAATTCCACGACCATCAACTAAACATGGAACTTCAACACAGGCATCTGCAGGTAAATTATCAATTAATCCTGTATTTAAAACATTTCCACCAATCTTAATTGGAGCATTTCTTACAACTGCATCCATTATGTATGATGCATATTCATTTGACCTAGTGTGAGTTACCTTTCCATCCTGTAAGATGTCATTTTTCTCTTTTTCCCAGCCTTCGATTTGTCGTACACATCTACGAGGATATTCGTCTAATGGGATATTAAATTTTTCGATTAGTTCAGGATATTTATGTTTGATAAAGAATGGATTATATTCAGCATTATGTTCACTTGATTCTGTACAATAATATCCGAAATGTTTTATGTATTCATATCTAACCATATCATAATGGGTTTCTTTCTCGTTTTTAAGTGCTGCTCTTCTTCTTATTTCTGGATACAAATCATTACCATTTTTATCATTGATTTCAAGCAACCACCCCATATGATTTATACCAGCAATTAATTCTCGTCTACCATCAATTGATTCCTCCATACCAAGATCCTTTAATAAACGCTCGGTACAAACTTGTACACTATGACATAAGCCTATCGTTTGTATCTTTGTATATCGTTGCATATATCCAGTTAGTATGGACATTGGATTAGTATAATTTAAAAATAAGGCTTTAGGACATACTTCTTCCATATCCCTCGCAAAATCTTCTAATACAGGGATGCTTCTAAGACCACGCATAATTCCACCAATTCCTAATGTATCTGCTATGGTTTGCCTTAAATTATATTTTTTAGGTATTTCAAAATCGATTATTGTACAAGGATCATATAAGCCTACTTGTATGGCATTAACAACAAAGTTAGCATCTCTAAGTGCTTCTTTTCTATTTTCAACACCTAAATAAGTCTTTATTTTTGCTCTTGATTCATTAATATTTTTGTTGATTGCACTTAATATAATTTCTGATTCCATAAGCCTTTTTTCATCAATATCATAAAGTGCTATTTCAGCATCCCAAAGAGATGGCGTACACATACAGTCACCTAAAACATTTCTAGCAAATACAGTGCTTCCCGCACCCATAAATGTTATTTTAACCATGATTTATATTCTCCTTTTTATTTGTATTTTGTTAGTTTTTATTATATAATCATCTATGATATAAAACTATGCAAAATGTTTCAAAAACTTGTTATTATGTTGCATACCACTTACTTATATAATAGGAGAAAGAATATGACTAAGAGCATTAATGACGGAGTATTTAACCCCTTGTCCTTATATCATTGTGGACATGAGCAATGTAAGCCTGCCCATTCCTTTGGACCTGCCGTAAGACCACACTATTTATTTCATTATATTTTACATGGTAAAGGGACTTATTATGTGAACAAAGAAGCATTTAAACTTGAAGAAGGTAATGGTTTTTTAATAACACCAGGGGTATCTACTGTATATGTGGCTGATGAAATAGATCCTTGGGAGTATTGTTGGATTGGCTTTGATGGTAGTGAAGTAAAGAAGGTACTGCTAGATTGTGGCTTGTCAGATAGTGAATTAATATTTACCGATATGAGTAATGGAATGTTAAGGGATGCATTACTAAATTTAATATATGGATTCATTGAAGGAAGAGGTAATGAATATACATATCGTGGTCAACTTTATATATGCTTCTCTCATATGTATACGAAACTTTTAGACTCTTCAAAGCTTATTTACGAAAGTCATATAGTGAGAGCCTTAGATTATATCCGTCATAATTATTCCTATGATATTAAAATATCAGATGTTGCAAAGTATTGCTCCATTGACAGGACATATTTATATAAACTATTTCAAAACTATAAAAAATTATCTCCCCAACAATATCTAATTCGTTATCGATTAAATATTGCAGGGGAACTATTAATAAATACAGATTTAAATGTAACTGAAATTGCTTACTCCTGTGGATTTAAAGATGCTTCATCTTTTAATAAACATTTTAAAAGGTATTACAATATTTCACCACTTAAGTATCGCTTAAATAAAAATAGTATTGCAATAAATGTTTGAGAACTACATATATAAGTTATTATGAATATGCTATCTTGAACATAGCATGTAATCAATACAAGGCAATTAGTAAAAATATGGGTTATACGCTCTAATACGTGACTACAATAGAGTAGAGAAATAATTGCTAAGAATTATTCCCCTCTCATTGAACCGTACGTACGGGTCTCGTATACGGCTCTACAATTTATATTCCAACTTTTCTTAGATAATAATTTAAAGGATTGAGCAAACCAGCTCCGTCCTTTATTTTTGTTTCTAGCAGACTTGGACTTAAAATGTAGTTCACTACATTCATGCTACATCTTTTGTACCAACCTAACCTTGAATTAGCCACTTTGTATATGCTTTCTTCGTTAAATCCGTTCTTATATTTCCTATTCAAATACGATAGATTTCGGAAAATGGTCTTTGGCTTTTTCCATTGTTTTATTACAATTACTCTTATTTTATGTCTTATCCATTGACCAAACTCATCCATAAATTGCTTCATCATACCAATACGAAAATAATTTAT
>JAFAEB010000187.1 GCA_023424235.1 Bacillota bacterium | reverse complement strand
TGGATTGAATCTGCATACTCTCTTCTGGTCCCATAAATATTTTTCGTCCGTCAATATGAGAGCTAAAATAAACTCCTTCTTCTTTGATCTTTCTTAGACCGGACAAGGAAAATACTTGGAATCCACCAGAATCCGTTAATATGGGTTTATCCCAAACCATAAATTTATGCAAACCACCAAGCTGTTTTATTACTTTATCTCCAGTTCTTACATGTAAGTGATAGGTATTGGATAATTCCACTTGAGTTTTCATCTGTTGTAAATCCATGGTAGAAACACCACCTTTAATGGCTGCTACCGTACCAACATTCATAAATACTGGTGTTTGAATGGTACCATGTACAGTATGAAATTCGCCTCGCTTTGCTCTACCATCTCTACGTAATAATTTATACATAGGTATCTCCGTTCTTATTGTCTTTTAAAATTAGCATAATCATGTATCTATCTCTAGTAAACAAGTATAACTGTATTATTTTCCTTTTTCAACTATAATTTTATTCCTAGACTAAATTAGTATTTAAATCAAACAATATACCACATATTTTGTTGCAAATATATACTAGATTTGGTAAAATTAAATAAAATCGAACCACATTTTGTAGAAAACTAAACTTAAGAAAGAAGATTACTATGTCCATCAAAAAAACCTTAAGATTAACTTTAATTTTGTGTTCTATTATACCTGTAATAATCGTTTCCATACTCGCATATAAACTTATCTCCAATCGTTTATTGGACACTAGACGAGAACATCTACAGCAATTAGCAGAAACAAATAGTAATGGATTAAACGCTTTAGTAACAAATCAACAAACCGAAGTAAATCTTCTTGCCATACAAAGTCAAATATACAATCTTGCATTTAGTAGTCAATATGTAATCCCAAAAAATTCTTCATACTATGGGTCCATATACAAGAGTGCTACAAAATTATTACAACAACGATTTAATCTTTACCCTTATTGCATCAATCTTCATGTCTTCAATATTGATCGTACCATTATAGCTAGTTCAGATCCTAGCAAAGTTGGTGAGTCATACATGGAAAATGCAACCTTATCCTACATAAAGGCTACAAAAAAAACTGCTATTGGAATTAGCGGGATTAATGTATATACAAATAATGATGGTACTACAAGTAATTATTTAGAAATTGGAGCTCCAATTATCAATGAGGATATCCGTCATAGGCCCATCATTGGATATGTAGTTAGTACTTTAAGTATAACACACTTTGAAGAATTTTTAAACTCCATTGAACTCGAACAAACTGGCTTTGGCTTTCTTTTAGACAAGTCTGGTACCATTATCTATCATCCTGACACAAATACCATTGGTAGAAAATTAAATAGTAAAAAACTTCAGAGCCTTGTTACAGATTATTATAAAGGAAGCATACCAAAGAGTGGTAGCTTTTTACTTCCCTATAACGATAACAATAGTCTATTCGGATATACTGTAATACCTGAACTTAATTGGGTACTTCTAATTAAGCAAGACCTTTTTGAGGTTAATAATATAGCTAGGGTTATTTTCTACATACTTGGATGGACTATACTTGCAATATTAATCTTTATTATACTAGTTAGCAAATATATAACAAAAGCATATACCGAACCGATTATCCAATTAAAAAATACAATGACTACAGCAGCGAATGGTGATTTAAATGTTAGGTCCAATATAAAAACGAATAATGAATTTGGCGACCTAGCAAAATGCTTTAACAAGATGCTTCATATTATACGTAGTAATTATAATGAGCTTGCTGATATGCATGAAGAACTTGTTACCAATGAAGAAGCACTTAGAACGAATTATAAGCAAATAGAATATCTAGCGTATCATGATTTACTTACGAATCTACCAAATAAGCTTTCCTTTATTGACAAAGTAAATCAGTGCCTTTGGTCTTCTAATGACCCTAATATGATTCACGCAGTTTATTTTGTTGATTTAGATAACTTTAAATATATAAATGATACCTTAGGACATGATTTCGGAGATGATTTATTATCCATGACCTCTCTAAAAATAGGTGCCTTACTTTCAAGTAACGATACTCTTTCTAGAGTCGGTGGAGATGAATTCTTAATATTTAGTGAAAATGTTAGGACACAGACTAGAGCGATGCAACTAGCTGCTGATATGATAGAAGCATTTAAAAAACCATTTCAAATTAAAGGTGAGCAAATATATGTTTCTCTAAGTATTGGTATCGCTCTATATCCAAAGAATGGAGATTCAACAAGTGTTTTAATTAAGAATGCTGACATAGCCATGTACAAATCTAAGTATACTGGCAAGAACAAATATACACTGTTTGACAAGTCCATGGAAAATGAATTACACCGAAATACTGTCATACTAGATATACTAAGAAATGCCTTAAAAAACAACGAAGTTTATATAAAATATCAACCACAAATAAATATTAAAACTGGCAATATAATCGGATATGAAGCATTAATGCGAATACATAACAGTAAACTTGGCAACATATCTCCAAGTGAATTTATACCTTTAGCAGAGGAAAGTGGATTAATTGTAGAACTTGGTGAATGGATACTTAGAGAATCATGTAAGTTTACAAAAGAACTTCATGATATGGGTTTATATCCATATATTGTATCAGTAAATATTTCATCTGTTCAAATGAATCGACCAGGTTTTGTTCAAATGGTAGATCGAGTATTAAAAGAAAGCAGATTAACACCATGTTACTTAGAATTAGAAATAACAGAAAGTACAATTGTGTCCTCAATTACCGACACCAACAGTCTATTACACAAATTACATGACTTAGGTGTTCGTATATCACTGGATGATTTTGGTACTGGTTACTCCTCATTAAATTATTTAACAAATATGCCGATTAACACCTTAAAAATTGATAAATCCTTTGTAAATAATATTAACTCTAGTGAGAAGGATTCATTTATCGCAGAAACGATTATAAAACTTGCTCATAATATTAACGTAGAAGTAATTGCAGAGGGCGTTGAGGACGTTGAGCAATTAGAAACTCTAAAAATTAAAAAATGTGACATTGTTCAAGGCTTTATCTTTAGCAAACCTCTTCTTCCAAATTCATTATTAAAATTACTACAAGAAGATTTTTCGAAAGGTAATTACTTTAATTAAAAAAACAACCTATTTCTGATGTAACCCACGTAGCCCTTAAGTAAGCTTTTTATTACTAACCTATGGGGATAAGTTCATTCGAATTAGGTTGTTTTTTTACATAATTTTTCAATTGTAGAATATACTGATATGGGGTGATTTTATGAATATCAAAAAACTAGAGACTCTAGTTATATCAATTTTAATTCCATTAGCTGTTGGTTTCCTATCTAGTGCACTTTCACGAAATACGAGTAATACTTATGAAACCCTTATAAAACCCGATATTAGTCCTCCAGGATATCTTTTTCCTATTGTTTGGACTATTCTCTACATACTTATGGGTATCTCCTCTTATTTAATCTACACATCCGATTCTGAACATAAAACAAAAGCTTTAAATATATATGCTGCTCAACTTATATTTAACTTCTTCTGGAGCATCATATTCTTTCGTTATAATAATTACTTATTAGCCTTTGTATGGTTATTGGTACTTATCGTTTTAATTATTCTTATGATAAAAACATTTTATGAAATTAAACCGATTGCTGGCATATTACAAGTGTTTTATTTATTGTGGTGTATATTCGCAGCATATTTAAACCTAAATATTTACTTATTGAATCGCTAAATAACCTAAGCTAATTAAGAAAGCCTAGCATAGATTGTTATAATCTATAATAGGCTTTTTATTCTACCTATTCTCAACAATAAATTCTTGTAACCCCATAAATCCAGGAGCTACTTCATATTTATCAAAGACAACTACTACTTCTCCTTTGCTATTTAAGTAAAATTTAGTGGTATCTTTTACTGTTGTAAAACCACCTTGTTCAATATCAAAATAAATATAGTTTTCATTTTCTTTCATTCTTCGAGACATTTCATCTACTATACTTTCATTGGCAATCTTTACATAATCCCTTCCTAACACATCTTCTAGCGTTAACACTTTGTTTTTACTTAATGAAACTGTATAATATTCCATTACATAGTTAGCACTATTCCATGATTCAGTTCCATATAAAAGGAAAGAAACCATATCATTACCTTGATATTTAACATCGTAATCAACTTTTATTTCTATATTATGTTTTTCGAATTCTTCCTCCGTTCCTCCAGTTGCTAAAAAAGCTTCCTTATACTCTCCTACTCTTTCCTTGGCTTCTTTTACATAATTACGAATTTTCTCTTCTATAATTTGATTCACTTTTCTTGAGATTTCATCCTTGGAATCTATAGCAGGTATATTAACTTCTAGAGTACTCTCTATCGTAGTTTCCTCATAGCTTCGAACCGTTAAAATATCAATCACTTTACCAATAAGTGGAATCTCACTCATGCTTTTTGCAAATACCTCACTGCTATTTACTGCAGTTATAATAAAAACAAAAGATGCAGCCACCCCAATTAACGAATATTTCATCCAATTCCTTTTATACTTATTTGGCACATTCCCTATATGATTATGCTTATGAATTTCTAGATCTACGATTTTTGATAGCTCTTCTGGTATATCAATATTCTTCTTATAGATTTTCTTTGCTTCAGCAAACTCTTTTTTACTAATCATCTAATTTTCCTTCTTTCATATACTCTTTTAATTTTCTAAGACCGGAGTACAATCTTGTTTTTACCGTATTAATGTTTGTATTTGTAACTTTCGATACTTCTTTTAGAGTCATATCTTCGTAATAATGAAGAATAATAATTATTTTTATTTCTTCTTTTAATTTATCAATTAATTCATATAATTCTAATCCTTCATTATACTTATCCTCTATGTATACTTGCTCTAAAATGCTTTCATCATCAACATAAATTTCGTTTTTATATTTTTTGATATAGGTAAGGCATTCATTCACTAATACACGATAGAACCATGTTTTTAAGAACTTTACACTTCGAATCGTGCCATAGTTCTCTAATGCTTTACATATGGCATTCTGAACAATATCTAAAGATGCATCCCTATTTTTAGTATAACTGTATGCCAAGCGATAAAATTTATCTTGGTTTTCTGTTATATAACTTATTATTTGCGTATACATATTTTGTTCCAATGCTTTCACCTACGTTTACTTTCTGTTATTACTTTTAATTTAGCTAAATTCTCCCCTTACACTATATAGATAAAAAATAGAGTATAAAAGTTTTAATTATCATAAATAAATTTAAAGGAATAATTTATTCACCTTAACATTATTTCCACCCTATCGTGTCCATAAATATGGTAATTAATGCATGAAGAAAGAGTCTTTCTTGGCACACTCTAGCGCCGCAAAGCGTCGCATATATGCGATTACTTCCTATGCTTTGCGTGTGCATCCTCACGGAGTGTTTAATTTCATAGGACGTAATTATAGAGTGGGTCAGAGGGCTTGCCCTCCTTCCCCTCATCAAACCGTACGTGAGGTTCTCCCTCATACGGCTTTCCGACATTCTTCTTTCTACAGCTTTATGTCATGCAATCATATACTGCAAATTC
>JAFAEB010000160.1 GCA_023424235.1 Bacillota bacterium | reverse complement strand
TCCTTTTAACAGACCTGTATTAGGTCTTTTTTTAATACTATATTGATTCCCGTTTTTAAGTATTATTACGGTTCTCTCTTCCACCCTACGTTCCTTTTTCTTAGGTTTCACTGGTAACATCATCTCTTGTCCGCGGTGATATCCTTTGCACAGATGCATAAGTGGACATTTTTCACATAAGGGTTTACCATTTGGAATACAAACTGTCGCTCCAATTTCCATAATACCTTGATTAAAGTCACCCGGTCTAGTACTTGGCATAATCTCTTTCAAATCATCTTCCAATTCTTTTTTAACACTAGCTTTGGTGATATCATCAAAGCTTGCAGCTACACGTTTCATTACTCTTAAAACATTGCCATCTACAGCCGGAACTGCTATATCATAAGCAATACTAGCAATTGCTCCTGCTGTATAGGATCCAATACCTGGTAGCTTTAAAAGTTCATTATAATCTTTTGGTAAGGAACCATTATATTCCTCTAATATAATTTGAGCAGCTTTTTGTAAGTTCCTTACTCTACTATAATAACCTAGCCCTTCCCATAATTTAAGTAATTTCTCCTCGCTAGCATTGGCTAAAGAAGAAATGGTGGGTAATTCCTCGGTAAATCGTTCAAAATAGAACTTAACAGCTTCAACCCTAGTTTGTTGTAACATAATTTCAGATACCCATGTATAATATGGATTCTTTTGATCCCTCCATGGAAGAATTCTCTTATTTAGATCATACCAATCCAGTATGTATTCTACAGTTTCACTATAATCATATTTCATTCATATCACCTATCTATTCTAAAGAGTAAACTAGACTCTTATCATTACTTTATTTTAAATACTTTATTTTTAGTTTCTATATAACAATACTCCTATTGTATCTTATTCAGTTCATAGAAACAACTAAAAAACTTTGCTAATTTTATCAAGGCATTTCCATATAAACTAATGGGAGCTAGTGTATAGCAAATTCAAATTTGCTATACACTAGCTCCCATTATACTACCTTTCGGCAGTCTATATAAATCTAGTATTTATAAGCTTGGTAGAAGGTTTTAATACTAGTTATTTATAAGCTTTTTCTTATTTGTCCAACTCATCATCTTACGTAGTTCGCTTCCTACTTTTTCTAACTGATGTTCGGATTCGATACGTCTTTTCGCTTCAAAGTTTGGACATCCTACTTGATTTTCTAATAACCAATTACGTGCAAATACACCTTCTTGGATATCTTTTAGCACTTGTCTCATGGCATTTTTTGTGTCTTCTGTAATAATCTTTGGCCCTGTTATGTAGTCGCCATACTCAGCTGTATTAGATATGGAATATCTCATTCCAGCAAATCCACTTTCATTGATTAAGTCAACTATTAATTTCATTTCATGGATACATTCAAAATATGCACTTTCTGGTTCATAACCAGCTTCAACTAATACTTCAAATCCTGTCTTCATTAACTGTGTAACACCGCCACATAATACAGCCTGTTCACCAAAAAGATCAGTTTCTGTTTCTTCTCTAAAGGTTGTTTGTAATACACCTGCTCTCGCTCCACCAATAGCAAGTGCATATGCTAAGCCAAGATCATGAGCTTTGCCTGTAGCATCTTGATGTACCGCAATTAAGCATGGTACTCCTTGACCTTCAACATATTGACCTCTAACCGTATGGCCAGGTCCTTTTGGCGCTATCATTAATACATCAATATCTTTAGGTGGTACAATTTGGCCAAAGTGAATGGAAAAACCATGTGCAAACATTAATGCATTGCCAGGCTTTAAATTTGGTTCAATAGACTCTTTGTATAATTTTGCTTGTTTTTCATCATTAATAAGTATCATTATGATATCCGCTATCTTAGCAGCTTCACTAGCTGTATATACTTTAAATCCAGCCTCTTCTGCCTTTTTCCAAGATTTGCTTCCCTCATACAAACCAATTATAACATCGCAACCAGATTCCTTTGCATTTAATGCGTGTGCATGACCTTGGCTACCATAACCAATTACCGCAATTGTCTTTCCTTCTAATAATGATAAATTACAATCTTCTTGATAAAAAATCTTTGCCATTTTATATCCTCCTAAAAACATTTAATTTAACTATTTTACAGTAATATTTTACTTATTTAAATTACTAAAGCCACAGTTTAAAATACAACGTCCGGATAACCGAACGTTTTATATGAACTTTAGTTTTATTCCATACTACCTATATCTTCAGAGCCTCTTGCTAGACCAGTTATACCAGTTCTAACCAGTTCTTTTATCGTAAATCCTTCTAGAAGCTTGATAAATGCATCAATTTTCTCTTGACTTCCTGTAAGCTCCATCATCATAGATTCCATAGCAACATCGACTATCTTAGCTCGAAATATATCTGCTACCGCAATAATTGCTTGACGTTCTTTTACAGTGGATTGTACTTTAACAAGGATAAGTTCTCTACAAACAGAACTTCCACCTAATAATTCTGTAATTTCCAATACATCTTCAAGTTTTGCTAGTTGTCTTTTGATTTGCTCAAGTATTTGATCGTCTCCACTTACAACTACTGTCATCCTTGAATATGCAGGATTATTTGTTTCTCCTACAGTTAAGCTGTCAATGTTATAGCCTCTTCTACTAAATAAACCAGATACTCGGCTAAGCACACCAGCTGTATTATCTACAAGCATTGATAATACCATTTTTTTCATATTAACACCTGTGCCTTTCAAATTGGTAGACTATTACTTCTTCATGGTAATAATCTTTTGGCCAACACTTCAGATACAACACTATGTAGAACATAATACATAATTTAATATGTATTAATATTCATTAAATTTAAATTGTTTACATTGTATCAGCAGGATATTAAATTGTCAATAACAATTTGCAGTTAGATTATTAATAATAATCCGATATTACGAATTACCCCTGTTTTTAGAAATCTATACTTCATTATGATATACTGTCTATTAACTTTCTTTATATGAGCTAATTTTGCAAATTCATAAATTAGTTCTTTACTCTCCTTGGAGAAGGAATCCTTATAAATAGTATAAAAGGCCTTACCTTGCATTATTGTTTTGTTGATTGCTTCTTTTTGCTTTTTAAGGGATAGTATACTATTTTTTACGTAAGAAATAAAATCTTTATTTCCTACCACATTATTCCCATGCTGTCTATAATATAGGGTAGGTTCATTTAAATAAGAAATAAAGCCGAATGCTGATGTAATTAATGCAATCCACCAGTCATGATATCTAACTTCCTTTGGAATAATCCTTAATTTTTCTCTAACTTTTTCGTTAAACAAAACTGTGCATCCTATTAACTTATTCTCCATTAATATGGACGCTAGGCATGTATTATTTGGATTTAGTCCACTCGTTTTAAAAAAAGAAGGTTTTAAGACCTTTAATTTATCATCTACAACCGTAGCATCCGTAAATACTGTCAATGGATAATCACCATATTTATTCTCTAATTGCTTCATAGCCTTAAGAGTTTTCTCTATTTTTTTATTCATCCATACATCATCCTGATCACAAAACATATAGTAATTTTTATGTGTTGAATCTTGAGTTATGGATATAGCTCCATGTAAAAAGTTTTTGGTTACACCTAGATTATTTTTATTTTTAGTGACAAAAATCTTACTGGGTAATTTTTCTTCATATTCTTTAAGAATCTTGACTGTATTATCCTTTGAGCCATCATCAAAAATCCACAACTTCCAGTTAGTATAGCTACTAGCAATGATTGAGTCAATTTGCTCTTTGATATACTTCTCACCATTATATGTTGCCATTATAATATTTACGATATCCATAATAACCTCAACTTTTCTAATCCCAGTAGGATGGATTCATGCTAATTTTCTTAATAATATCTTTTGGTAATAGCTTATAATATTTACCAAGTAAATATCCCATATATTTAAAAACGGTTTGTATTATAAATTCTGGTATATATATATATTGATTACGATTGATTAAATATTCTATGGTACTCTTTACATACTTAATTCCTTCTTTTTCAGATTTTACATTAGAGAAAATATAGGAATGTTGTTCTTGGGATACAGCTAAATCAAAATTTCTCCTTAGCTGTTCTATATTTGTATAGTCATGTGAATGATATACCTTAGCTAATGACTGATAATAAATACTATAGTTGTTCTCAATAATATGATATGCCATAATCATATCTTCATTAAAAATCGTTTTTGTAACAAATCCACCAACTTCTTTATAAACTGTATTTCTATATGCTGCACATACATTTGAGCAAAAATAAGTTTTAATTCCATACTTATCTATGTCTTTCTTAGATTTTACATAACTATTTGGTGGATAATTAAAGGTTCGTGAATAACGTTCTAAGACATTTGCCTTAGGAAAGGCTAACTGTCTTCCATATGTTGCACCAATTAATTCATCACGAAACGGTTCCATCATACTGCTAATCAGTTCTTTGTCACAAGGAACCGCATCTTGTGTCATAAACATAATAATATCTGCATTGGATAAGGATGCACCATAGTTTCTTGTACCACCATGATCAAACTCTTTTTTTGTTATATCAATCGAAATAATCTTACAAGTTTCACTACTTTTATTTAATATCTCATCTAATAATTTATTATAGTAATCTTCCTTCTCTCCTTCTAATGTATGGATAATGAAAATATGATTAGGAAGTACTGTTTGCTCTAATATTCGTTCTATTAATTGCTTAAATTTGTTATCTGGCTTATACACAGGTATTATAAGGTCAATTGTGTCTAATCTATCCATTGTAGATTCCTTTCTATGATTAGCTTAAATTGTCTAATCCATAAGGATATCATACTAATACTTCATCTTACTGTCAAGTTGCTAGGATTAAGAATGATATAGTCTTGTGTAGATAGGTAATTATAACCAAAATTAAATTATAAAATATGGATATCTTTTTCTTGCAAATTAGTAATATATCATATAGAATCTATGTGTAAGGGCAATGACGCATTAACGTATTGTCCTATTTCTATATATTAAAGGGGGGTACCTATGAAAGCAAAGAAACTGTTACCACTGAAGATAAAACCAAAGAAACCCTTCAGTAAAGAAAGTATTAAAGATCGTTTTAAATTTATCTCTATTAAAACTAAAATAGCATTTTTAATTTCTGCATGTTTAATTATTTCTATCATTATTTATGGACAATCTATTATTCCTAGATTTCGAACTAGTATATTAAATACAACAGAAAATAATATGTTAAGTCTAGTTGGACTATATAGTAATAATCTAGATCAATATATTAATGCTATAAATGACTCCATGACTAAGATATCAACTTCAATGGACGTTACACTTACGATTGAAAACTTTACATCTTCAAATAAGAATAAAGTTCAGTTTATGTTAAATCAATACATACAAAATAATAGCGATCGAGAAGCCGCTTTTATAACTGATTTAGAGGGGAATATTCTAGTTAACTCCAATAAAAATTATACGATTACAAGTATAAGTGAGGAAAGTTACTATAAATCTGTTCGCTACGCACTAAAGCCTAGTCAAAGTAATATTGTAAACTCTCCTACTGGGGAACAAGTGATTATGTTTGCTGCACCAATAAAGAATAATAATGATTCGATTATCGGAGTTTGTGTAACAAGCGTTAAATTATCCGCTTTAAAAAGTAATATTTCAAAAATGTCAGTACCAGGTATAAAATCAAGTTTTGGCTATTTACTAGATAATACCGGTAACATTATATACCATCCTAACTCTTCTAACATTGGAACTCTTACCGATAATCAAGTCTTGTTAGATGTTACAAAGAGTATAAGTGAAGGTACTATTCCAAAAACCCATATTCAGAATTACAAGTATAAAGGGAATGTTAAATATGACGCTATTCATGTTTCTCCACTAAATAACTGGATTCTTGTATTAACTACCGATGAATCTGATATCTTTAAGGAAATTAATACAATTGAATTAACAGCTAACGTTGTAGCTATATTAATTATTATTTTGGAAAGTTCATTAGCTTTATTCTTTGCTAGTACAATTAGTAATCCAATCAAGCACATTACAAAAATGATTAAGAATTTATCGAATTTAGATTTTACAGAAGATACCATGATAAATAAAATCGCAAAGAAACGTGATGAAACTGGTGAAATGAGTCTTGCAATTAGTAAAATGCATGAGACCATTCATAATATTATTAAAAAAATTAATGACTCAGCAAATGATATCAATACGAATGCGCAAGAGTTAAATATTATAACAAATCAAGTAAATCAACATTCAAGTGATAACTCGGCTACAGCTGAAGAGTTGGCTGCTGGTATGGAAGAAACTGCTGCAACAACTGAAACAATCCAATATAATGTAATTGATATTGAAAAATCTTCTACTCAAATACAGTCTATCACAAAAGAAGGAAGAGATTTATCGAAAACATTAATTAATAGAGCCATTCAGCTTAAAAGTACTTCTCAAAAGGCGCAGGAACAATCAAAGTCTATTTATGTTGATATAAAAGATAAATCTATACTTGCAATTGAACAAGCAAAATCAGCGAAAAAAATTAATGAGTTTACTGAAACCATAATGAATATAGCAGATCAAACAAGCCTTCTTGCGTTAAACGCATCTATAGAAGCAGCTCGTGCGGGAGATGCTGGGCGTGGATTTGCTGTAGTTGCAGGTGAAATTGGGAAATTAGCAGTTCAGTCTGCAGGTGCTGTATCAAATATTGGTAAA
>JAFAEB010000158.1 GCA_023424235.1 Bacillota bacterium | reverse complement strand
GTGATATATAGATAATAAATAAATTGTTCATTAAATAAACAAATTGGTTTTTTATAAATTTTTAATAATCTAGTTATATATTACCTAGTTTATAAAAATAAATACCATTTACTTAAGGTAAAGTATTAATTCTACCAATAATTAAATGATATCCATCTTAAAAAAAGCGAGAATACAAATGTATTCTCGCTAATATGTTTATTAATTATTGAACAATAACTTGTTCTGTTTCTTTATCAAATACGTGGATCTTTGTTAAATCAAATGCGATTTTAATTGTATCGCCAGGTCTAGCTGTAGTACGTGGGTTAACACGTGCTGTAATATCGAATTGATCTACTGTGAAGTAAAGGTAAACTTCTGCACCAAGTAATTCGTATACTTTAACGTTAGCTTCGATAACGCTATCTGGAGAACTGCTTAAGAACATTTCTTCATCTTTAACGTCTTCTGGACGAATACCAAAGATAACAGTTTTGTTTTCATATCCACCATCAATTAATCTCTTTCCTTTTGTTTCAGGAAGTTTAATTGAGTTAGAACCAAATGTTAAGATAACATCAGAACCAGATTTAACAACTTTTGCTTCGATCATGTTCATTTGAGGAGAACCGATGAATGTAGCAACGAAAGTATTGTTAGGCATGTTGTAAAGGTTTTGAGGTGTATCAACTTGTTGAATGAAACCATCTTTCATAACTACGATTCTTGTACCAAGTGTCATAGCTTCTGTTTGGTCATGTGTTACATATATAATAGTTGTTTGTAATTTTTGATGTAATTTGGAAATTTCGATACGCATTTGTACTCTTAGTTTCGCATCTAAGTTTGATAAAGGCTCATCCATTAAGAATACTTTAGGATTACGTACGATAGCACGACCCATAGCAACACGTTGTCTTTGACCACCGGATAAAGCTTTTGGCTTACGGTCTAAAAGATTTTCAATTCCAAGGATTTTAGCTGCTTCTTGTACTAACTTATCAATTTGATCTTTAGGAGTTTTTCTTAATTTAAGACCAAACGCCATATTATCATAAACTGACATATGAGGATACAAAGCATAGTTTTGGAATACCATCGCAATATCCCTATCCTTTGGTTCTACATCGTTAACTAATTTATCACCAATCCATAATTCACCAGCTGTGATTTCCTCCAACCCAGCGATCATACGAAGTGTAGTAGATTTACCACAACCAGATGGTCCTACAAAGATGATAAATTCCTTATCTGCTATTTCAAGACTAAAATCTTTAACAGCTACGAAACCATTAGGATATGTCTTATTAATATTTTTTAAAGATATACTTGCCATTTTACATTTTCCTCCCTAAATTTGTATGTCATGTTTTTGTACGCTACCTTGTACTATTACTATATGACTTATGATACACTATTAATACTATTATTGCCATATCCCATTTTAACAAATTAATTTTTGCCCTTTTGTATAATTTGTATACAGAATATAGAAATAAGTATTTTTACCGATTTTTGAGCTGAATTCGATTCTATTTACTGTCTATATTCTCTAAATCCCTCGCCCATTACCTCTCTTGCATCACTTACAATAACAAATGCCCTTGGATCAATTTTTGCAACAATCTCCGTTAATTGAATGATTTGCTTCTTGGAAACCACGCAAAAAAGCATCTTTTTCTCTTTGTTTGAGTACATTCCAGTGGCTGATATCCCTGTTACTCCTCGATCTAAATCTGTTAAAATTAACTTTGCAATATCCTCATATTTATCTGATATAACATATGCCATTTTTGCAAATTTTAGTCCTTCTAATATTCCATCTGATACTTTTGCAGTAATATATACCGCAATTATTGCATATAAAGCTTTATTTAAACCAAAACTAATGGCACCAGCAATTACAATTAATCCATCAATTACTGTTAATATTTGTGGCACTGTGTAATAAGGTTTATATTTATGAATTAGCATGGATAGAAGATCCGTACCACCTGTTGATGACTGCGTTACAAGGACAAGGCCTAGGCCTGCTCCACCAATCACACCACCAAACACAGAAGCTAGTAAATAATCGTCATAAATTATATTTAATGTAGGAACAACAGCTAGGGCAACAGAGAAACTAACCGTTGCAAATAGTGTATTGTGTAGAAATGTCCTTCCCTTAACTAATAGTGCTCCTAGGAATAATGGTATATTTAATAAAATATTAGATACCCATATTGGTATTCCACCTTCTATCAGAATACTAGAGATATCTTTAATAATTATGGCTAATCCACTAACACCACCAGTAACCATTTTAATTGGTTCATATACAAAATTTACAGACACCGCCATTAATAAGGTACCAACGATAATCAATAAATAATGTTTAAAATACCCTTTTAGCACTTCATTTTTCATAATATATCTTCACCTTTTCATCATATTTACGTTATATATATTGTAGTTTCGCCTAAACAAGCAGCACATTATACATTAGAGCAAAAATAGTATAGCAGATAGAAAAATTGCTGACAAGGATTATTATGTGATATAATGAAAACAGTACATATATATATTGTTTACCTTATTTGTTAAGTATCATAAAAATGAAGATTTAAAATTAAATCATTCTTTTTACATATAATAATAAAGTTACTTTTTGGAGGAATACAATGAATCAAAAAACTGTAATTGTTACTGGTTCTTCTAGAGGAATTGGAAGAGAAATTGCACTCAAGTTTGCAAAAGAAGGGTATTGTGTGGTTCTAAATGGAAAAGAAAATAAAGAGGCTTTAAAAAAGACGAAAGAGGAGCTACTTAAATATGCTCCTTGCCTAGACTTTCTTGGTGATGTTGGTGACTATGACTTTGTTAAAGATATGGTTCAAAAAACAATAGAACGCTTTGGAAGAGTTGATGTACTTGTAAATAATGCAGGAATATCATATATCGGATTATTAACGGATATGTCCATCCATGAATGGAATCATATTATCGCTTCGAACCTGACTTCTGTATTTAATTGTTGTAATTTAGTACTACCCTATATGAATCAAAATAAGTATGGGAAAATTATAAATATTTCAAGTGTATGGGGAAATGTAGGTGCATCTTGCGAAGTAGCTTACTCTGCTTCGAAAGGTGGAATCAATACTTTTACAAAAGCATTGGCAAAGGAAGTAGCTCCTAGCAATATTCAAGTCAACGCCATAGCTTGTGGTGCCATTGATACTGAAATGAATGCATTCTTAAGTAGTGATGAGAAAGCAGCTTTAACCTTGGAAATTCCTGCAAACCGTTTAGGAGATACTACAGAAGTAGCTGATTTTGTTTTTCAAGTTGCCATTAGCCCAAGCTATTTAAATGGACAAATCATTTCTTTTGATGGCGCTTGGTTATAATAGTATTGGTAATACTCTTAATGAATATAAGAGCGAATTTTCTTACTAAATTCGCTCTTTCTTCTATTATTAATGTAATTCTATTGTTCTAATACATTGTCACTACCTTCAGGAAGTATGGCAGCTAATATAATACCTGC
This sequence comes from Bacillota bacterium, assembly GCA_023424235.1. Taxonomy (GTDB): domain Bacteria; phylum Bacillota; class Clostridia; order Lachnospirales; family Lachnospiraceae; genus Anaerocolumna. Next base: position 5,466 of record JAFAEB010000158.1, on the reverse strand, counting down.
AATTGCTGCTAATGCAAGACCAGAGATTGTAACAGTTCCAGAGATTGGAATACTATCACACCCTATACCTAATACAAAGATAATGGCTGCTATCATAAGATTTCTGCTATTACCAAAGTTTAATCTACCATTTACAAGGATACGAACACCTACTGAAGATATCATACCATATAATACAATACTAATACCACCTGTAACAGGACTTGGTATACTTGTAACAAATCCGCCAAACTTTCCTAATATACCAAAGATGATAGCTATCACAGCAGCAATTCTTATTACAGACGGGTCATAATTCTTTGTTACTGCTAATACACCAGTATTTTCACCATAAGTTGTATTTGCTGGACCACCAAGTAAACCAGCAAGAGAAGTTGCTAACCCATCACCTAAAAGAGTTCTATGAACACCTGGGTCAATCATAAAGTTCTTGCCACAAACTGCACTGTTAGTTGTAATATCACCAACATGTTCGATTAGTGTTACTAATGCAATTGGAGCGATTGCTAAGATGGCATCTAATTTAAATACAGGAGCTAAAAATAATTGTGCTCGAATATTGGTATCCATAAAAGAAAATACTTCTGCATTTCTTACAGGGTCAAAATTTACAAAACCAAGTGGAATACTTACTAGATACCCTACAATAATTGCAAATAAAATTGGCATTAAATTATAAATTCCTTTTGCAAAAATTGATATACATACAACAGTAGTTAATACAGCTACAGTTACAATTAAAGCTTTTAAACTAAACTGCCCATTATAATAAAAAGCTGAATTAATTGCAGAACCACTTAGTCTTAAACCTATAACAATAATAATTGGACCAGTTACAATTGGAGGTAAAAGCTTATTTAGTTTCTCATACCCAGCAATTTTAATAATCAATGCGAATAAAGCATATATAAGGCCTGCAATCATTATAGCCCCTTTAACCGCTGCTAGCTTATCTAAGAAGTCCGCATCCCCTACTCTTGAGTTACCAATAACAGCCATAATTCCGCCCATAAATGCAAAACTTGAACCTAAAAAAACAGGCACCTTTTTTTTCGTAATTAAATGAAATAATAAGGTACCTGCTCCTGCGCAGAATAATGTGATCGATGTGTCTAAACCAGTCAGTGCTGGTACTAATACTGTTGCACCAAACATTGCTAGTACATGTTGAATACCAAGAATAATTTTTCTACTTAATGTCTTCTTCTCCATCTTGTCCTCCTAAATGTTTTTGATTGGTAGTTTAAAACCTAAACTTTCAACATTTTACAAGATATCTCGACTATAATCAAGTCTTTTTTTTTAATTATTCAAATTTTATATACAATTGATTAATTATGCTTCATTATCTTCAGAAATTTGTTAAAATTGTATAGTAAAACTTTGCTCATTAATTAAAACTATTCACTCTACATTGCACTCTAGTTTTGTAACCTAGATATGTGCCAACTATATGTGCCAGCTTACTCCTTAAGTATTTATAATGCTATATTTACATATATTGTTTCGACTGCTCAATAATTTTAGGAAGCTCAGGATAATTTAATGATTCCTCTATCCCTAGATCTATCATCATAAGAGCTTCTAGGTAGGCTTGCTGTTCTTTATTTAATTTTACTAAGGTTTTCTTAGCTAGACTTAAAGTAGCTTCTTTAAATGATAAAGGATTCTCCTCTGTCATTTCTTGTTTAATCATTATATAATGCATTCTAAGATACTTTTGTTTTTGCTTTGGTAGTAATTCTTCTAATATTGAAAAAACTTTCTCTTTTTGCTCATTTCCAAATGGGAAAATTCGCTTTGATTAGACATCAAAATCTCTTTTCTTTTCATCACCTGTTCTCATATCAAATAAACGTCCGAATATACTTGCCATAAGTTCCACCTCCATAATATTTTATTCGCTTATTAATTTTATACTATCACAGCATTTATATTAATTAATTTCAATCCTTATTACGTTTAACTCTTATTATAAACTAGTTCCTAGTTTTTTCATACTAGTGATTACTCTTACTTCTACTCATATTTTACTTCTATTTACCTCTTATTATTGTTTACTCTTACTATTGTTTACCCTTCCTATTATATACTAGTTTAAACAAGTCCTCAAATAGTATTAGCATTTATATGGTAAAATAATTACTGTATTAAAACTTGGTATGAATAAAATATTGAAGTTAATAATATAGCTATTGGCATAAAAGAAATCCCCTAATAGCTTAGGGGATTCCTTTATTAATTAACTTTAGTTTATATTAAGGATTGATAATGGATTGAACATCTTCGTTATCAATATTGTTAATATCAACAACCATTGTTCCAGTATCGATTAATTTTTCAGCTGGTGCATTACCATTTGCTAATTCGAAAGCAGTTTTAACACCTTCATAACCCATTAAATATTGTTTTTGAAGAACAGTTGCTACTTCAAACTTACCTTCTCTGATCATAGTTTCGATTTCTGTTGAGAAGTCAAAACCAACCATTACGATGTCAGTACGATTTGATTCTTTTAAACCAGTAACGAAACCTACTGTACTACCGTTGTTAGGACCAAATACTGCTTTTAGATTTGGATATGCTGTAATAAAGTCTTGAGTAAAACCAACAGCTTTCGTGATATCACCATCATTTACTTTAACGTCATTGTTTAATACTTCCCAAGCTTTTGGAGCATTTGCATCCCAATATTCATTAAAACCTTTTAAACGGTCAATGATAGTTTGAGAACCACTGCTACCGATTTGAACTGCTACTTGAGCAACTTCAGTTTCAGATACGCCTACTTTTTTAAGACGATCAATTAATTCTTTTGCTGCTGTTCTACCAGCTTCAACGTTATTAGTCATAAGTGCTGCACTATAGTTTTCAGTATTAATCATAGTATCAACGCAGATAATAGGAATACCAGAATTAAATGCATCATTAACTGGGTTTGCCATAGCTGTACTATCAACTGGTCCAATTACGATTGCATCTGCTTTAGCAGAAACAGCATCTTGTAATTGTTGTACTTGTTTTTCGATTTCTGCTTCACTAGCAAGACCTGTTACTACAAGGTTAACACCTAATTCTTCAGCTGCTTTTTTAGCACCTTGTTCAACTACTGACCAATATTGATTTCCTAAAATTTTAGTTAAGAAATAGATAGTCTTTTCTTCATTACCAGTATTGTTGTCTGTACCAGTATTGTTAGTTCCTGTATTATCAGTTCCATTTTGATTAGTATTGTCCTTACCACTACAAGCAACAAGACTAAAAGTCATTACTAAGCATAATAATAAAACTATTACCTTTTTCATGAATATCTCCTCCATTAAATTAAAAATAATTTATAATGATTAGCATTTTTGCTAAAGCATCCATTGAATATTATTTCTTACCTTTTTTATGACGACGAGCTTCCATTGCACATGCTGCTACTAAAATTACACCAATAATGATATTTTGCCAGAATGAACTTACACCTGTAAGGTTAAGACCATTTCTTAAAACACCCATCATTAAGGCACCAATGATTGTATTAATAATAGTACCTTCACCACCATTATTAGAAACACCACCAAGTACTGCTGCTGCAATTGCTTCAAGTTCATAACCTTGTCCAGCCATAGGTTGGGCAGATGATATACGAGAAGTTACTAAGATACCGCAGATAGCTGCAGACATACCACTGATACAATAAGCAAACATACGAGTACCAACTGCATTGATACCAGATAATTTTGCTGCTTCTAGGTTACTACCACATGCATAAATCTGACGTCCGATACGAGTTTTTGATAAAACAACATATAAAATAATACCGTATCCTACAGAGATAAGAACACTGTATGGTAATCCACCGTTAATACGTCCACCACCAAGAACATAGAACATATCTTGTACTTCTTTGCTTGGAATTGTATTTGTATAAATAGGTTTACCATCAACTAAAACGTTTGCTAAACCACGGAATACCCATTGAGTACCTAATGTTGCGATAAATGGTACAACACCTAATACTTCAATAGTATAACCATTTAGTATACCCATTAATACACCGAAAACTAATGCTATAATAATACTTACAGATAATGGAACACCATTAATTAAAAGTGTAGTTACAATAATACCGGATAAAGCCATGGATGAACCTGCACTAAGGTCTGTTCCACCACATACTAAACAGAATGTTAAACCGTAACCGATGATAGAGTAAGTTACTACCTGTTGCGCGATGTTAATTAAGTTATTTGATGAAAGGAATAATTGTGGTTTAATAAATGCAAATGCTGCAAATAATAATACTAAAATAATTCCTGAAAACATTGCTCTTTTTGTACTTGTACTAAACTTATGAGTAAATGATTCTTTTTGTTGTACAGTTTGAGTTGCTGACTGTTTCAAAATAGTTACCTCCTAATAATTAAATGAATGAAAGACTATTGTGCCTTTTTCGCTACTTTGTTATATCCTGCTGCATAGTATAGAATTTCTTCTTGTGTGGTCTTTTTCGCATCTAATTCTGCATTAATAGTTCCTTCATGAACTACTAAAATACGATCACACATACCAAGAATTTCTGGTAATTCAGATGAAATCATGATAATCGCAACACCTTTATCACTTAAACGGTTAAATAATTCATATATTTCGAATTTAGCACCAACATCAATACCTCTTGTAGGTTCGTCTACGATTAATAACTTAACATCATTACATAACCATTTAGATAATACGATTTTTTGTTGATTACCACCACTTAAATTACCAACTGTTTGTCCTAAGCTTGGTGTTTTCGTACGTAGTAAATCTTTATAATATTGAGCATTTCTCTTTCCTTCTTTATCATTAATAAATCCAAATCTAGATAATTTCTTTAAATGCGCCATATTTGTGTTATATTGAACATCTAGGTCAAGGGCAAGACCATCATACTTACGGTCTTCTGTAGCATAACCGATGCCATGTGTAATTGCTTGTTCAGGATTTTTAACAGTAATCTCTTTACCTTCAAGATACAATTCTTTTGAATCAGCTTTATCAGCACCAAATATACATCTTGCAATTTCTGTACGTCCAGAACCCATAAGTCCTGCTATACCTAATATTTCCCCTTTACGTACTTGTAAATGGTCTACATTTACGATATCTTTACGGCGAATGTTCTTTGCTTCAAATAAAACGTCACCAATTTTTCTATTGTACTTTGGATATTTATCTTCTAATGGTCTACCAACAATCATATTAACAAGTTGGTCTACTGTAATGTCTTTATATCTATGTGTTCCAATATATTGACCATCACGAATAATCGTTACACGTTCACATATTTGCTCTAATTCTTCCATACGGTGGGAGATATAAACCATACCAACTTGTTTCTTTTGAAGATTTCTAATAATATCAAATAACTGAGCAATTTCTTTATCAGTAAGTGCAGCTGTTGGTTCATCAAGAACTAATATGCGGGAGTTACGG
>JAFAEB010000114.1 GCA_023424235.1 Bacillota bacterium | reverse complement strand
ATTAACAATTTTGACAAATCCTATTATCAAATGCTTAGATAATAGGTTCTTTAAATGCCAATTTTGTAGTAATATAAGATATTTAGGAGGATCCTTTAAATATTCATTCTTAACTTAAGTTTTTATGTTATTTACATTATAGCCTTACCAATATCATTTCTCATATATTTATTTTCAAAGCTAACCCAATCAGTTGCAGCATAGGCGTTTTTTCTAGCTTCAACTAAATCATTTCCAAGAGCCGTAACTCCAAGTACTCTTCCGCCAGAACTAATGATTTTATCCCCTACTAGCTTGGTCCCTGCATGAAATGCAAAATAATCTTTGTTATCAAAGTTATCTAATCCACTAATTTCAAAGCCAGTTTTATATTCTTTAGGATATCCATTAGAAGCTAATACAACACAAACCGCTGCATTATCTTCAAACTCCAATTGAACTACATTAAGTGTTTTATCTATACATGCTAAAAAAATTGGTACAATATCATTTTTCATCCTTGGAAGTACTACTTGAGTTTCTGGATCCCCGAATCTAGCATTATATTCAAGAACCTTTGGTCCATCCTTTGTAAGCATTAATCCAACAAATAATATACCGACAAACTCTCTACCTTCCGCTTTCATAGCTTGTATCGTAGGTTTATAGATACATTCATTGCAATAAGCTTCAATTTCTTTCGTATAAAATGGACTTGGTGAAAAGGTACCCATTCCACCAGTATTTGGACCTAAATCATTATCATATGCTCTTTTATGATCTTGTGCACTTGTCATTGGAAGAATTGTATCTCCATCACAAAAGGCAAGGACAGATACTTCTCTACCTTCCATAAATTCCTCAATTACTAACTTATCCCCAGCACTACCGAACTCTTTTTCTTCCATGATTCGCATTACACCGTCAGCTGCTTCTTCAAAACTATTACATATTAACACACCTTTACCAAGAGCTAGACCATCTGCTTTTAAAACAATAGGATAAGTACATGACTTAAGATAATCTAGAGCATCGGATTGACTATAAAATACTTCATAGAAAGCTGTAGGTATATTATATTTTTTCATTAAATCTTTTGAAAATGCTTTCGACCCTTCAATTAAAGCGGCTGCTTTACTAGGTCCAAAAATCTTTAAGTTCTTAGCTTTAAACACATCTACAATTCCGGATACCAAGGGTTCATCCATACCCACTACAGTAAGGTCGATTTGATTGTCTATAGCAAACTCACTAAGACCATTAAAATCCATTGCAGATAAGTTTACATTTATGGCAATTTTAGCTGTACCACCATTACCTGGTGCACAATAAATAGTATCTACCAATGGACTATTTGCAATTTTTTGTGTTAGGGCATGTTCCCTTCCACCACTTCCTACTACTAGTACTTTCATATGAACTCCAATCTTTATACAATATAAATTTATTGTGTATGCTTTTTTATGAACTATGGGCTTCTCCCAAAATCAATACCCTATTCTTTATAACTTTAATTCTATTATTGGCTATTAAATTAATTGCTTGTGGAAGTATGACCCATTCGGCTTCTTCCATTACTCTTTTTTGTAATGATTCTTTCGTATCCTCATCATTTACCATAACAGCCTTTTGTAGTATAATTGGTCCGGTATCCGTCCCTTCATCAACAAAGTGTACGGTTGCACCAGTTATTTTAACTCCACGTTCTAATACCCCTTCATGAACACGAAGTCCATAATAACCCATTCCACAAAAGGAGGGAATCAGAGATGGATGTACATTAATAATTCGATTTCTATAAAGCCTTATTAATTCTTCTGGAATGATTTTTAAATATCCTGCCAATACAATTAAATCAATTTGCTTCTTTTCTAAAACCTCAAATAATAAATCAAGATATTCATTCATTGAATTAAATTTTTTTGGACATAATACCTTTGACTCTATATTATTATCTTTTGCACGTACGAGTGCATAAGCATGCTCTTTATCACTTATAACTAGTTCTAGTTTTACATTGCTAATTCTCTCATCCTTAATAGCATCTATAATAGCTTGAAGATTTGTACCTCCTCCTGACACAAAAACAGCTACCTTTAGCATAAAGTCACACCCTTATCACCAGATATGATTTCACCAATCATATAAGCTTTTTCTCCTGCTTCATAAAGTAGCTTAAGTGCATTATCGGCATCTTCCTTAGCCACACAAATCATCATACCAATTCCCATATTAAATGTATTATACATTACAGTTTCATCTATATTACCATCGTTTTTTAACATACGAAAGATAGCCGGTATCTCATAACTGTCTTTTTTAATAACTGCATGCATCCCATCCCTTAGCATTCTTGGAACATTTTCATAGAAACCGCCTCCTGTTATATGGCTACATCCTTTTATTTTTATTCCCGCTTGCTTTATACTCTGCAAAGCTTTTACATATATTTTAGTAGGAGTTAATAAAGCTTCTCCTAAAGTCGTTCCTAATGCTTCATAGTAAGTATCTAAAGCTTCTTTCTTCATATTGAACACATTACGTACTAAGGAATACCCATTACTATGGATACCAGAAGATGCTATTCCTATTATAACATCACCATGAGCTAGAGTACTTCCATCTATTATATCTTTCTTATCTACAATACCCACTGCAAATCCTGCCAAGTCATATTCATTAACTGGGTAAAAACCTGGCATTTCAGCTGTTTCTCCACCAATTAACGAAGCATTTGCTAATTTACATCCCGAAGCTACTCCACTTACAATGGTTGCTATCTTTTCTGGTTCATTTTTACCACATGCAATATAATCTAAGAAGAATAATGGTTCTGCGCCGGCACATGCAATGTCATTGACACACATAGCTACACAATCAATACCAATTGTGTCATGCTTATCTAATATAAATGCTATTTTTAATTTAGTACCTACACCATCTGTCCCAGACATTAAGGTTGGTTCTTCCATATGTTTAAAAGAACTTAATGAAAAGCCTCCTGAAAAACCACCAATACCAGTAAGAACTTCCTTTCTCATAGTTCCAACTATATGTTCTTTCATCAGCTCAACCGCTTTGTAACCTGCTTCAATATCTACTCCAGAATTTTTATAATCCATTGTACGTCCTCCTTGATTAAGACAGCATTTCTTATCATTATAATTACATTATTTAACCTGTTTATACTAAACTAAAAGGCTTTTGTTAGTCTTATTTTAACATATGTACTTTACTTTGTCCTTACCTTTGATCTCATTTATTTCTTATATGGTTAATAAGTAGAGTTAATATACTTGCCTTATTTATTATTTATGATTATAACATTTTCTCAAACGTTTCAAAAATACTTGTTAATAAAAGGTATATGTTACAATTAACTTCATAGAAAAATAAACCGGAAAATTATAGTAAATTACGGTATAAAGATCATAAAAACCTCAATATTACTAAGAATATTGAGGTTTTAATAACTTCTTACATTTGCTTCATATAAGCTTCATATCCTAATTCATTTAACTTACTCGCTTTTTCAAGTACACCATCTTTTAAGCTATTACTATAAGCTTTGATACGATCTAATAAATCATTATCAGAAGTAGCTAATATCTTAGCTGCAAGCAATCCAGCATTTAATCCACCATTAATTGCTACGGTTGCTACAGGAATTCCACCTGGCATTTGAACGATGGAATATAAGGAATCCACACCACCTAAAGACTTTGTCATAATTGGTACGCCAATTACTGGCATTGAAAATATTGCTGCTGACATACCTGGTAGATGAGCTGCACCACCAGCACCTGCTATAATAACCTTGTAACCTTTTTCTTCGGCTGATTTTGCATAATCATAGAATACGTCTGGCATTCTATGAGCTGATATTACAGTTATATCATACTCTACCTTTAATAAATCAAGTATTTCCGCTGCTTTACTCATTACTGGAAGATCAGAATCACTTCCCATAAC
>JAFAEB010000106.1 GCA_023424235.1 Bacillota bacterium | reverse complement strand
CCATAGCATTATGGGCGTTTATGGGAACTTGGAATGACTTACTAGGACAATTAATTTATATAAATTCAACCGAAAAGCTTACGATTCAACTTGGGCTTGCATCCTTTAGTAGTATGACAGGTGAAGTATTCTGGGGACCACTAATGGCAGCCTCCTTCCTAGCACTTTTACCAATAATAGCATTGTTGTTATATGCTCAAAAGTACTTTGTAGAGGGAGTTAAAATGACAGGTGTAAAGGGTTAAAATATTAAGATTTAAAAGCGATTAAGAATACTTAGTTCCATAATGTATAAGTTTTCGTTAAAAAATCTTTCAGTATCATGGTACTAAAAGTACCAAAACAATTGTGGTTTCAATATAGGAACACTATTAATAATAAAGGAGAAGATAGGTTATGAAAAAAACAAAGTATGTAGCATTATTATTAGGAATGGCATTTTTATTTACAGCATGTGGCAAAAAAGCAGCAGAAACAAATGCGGGTACAGATACTTGGACCGTTCAAGAAACATTTACTTATGAGCAAATTGCAAAATGGGAATCAATGAAAACTCCAGTAGAAGGTAGTGGAAGTGGTTCTGTAGTAGAAACAAATACAAGTGATGGTTTTGTAACAATTAAAGCAGCAGATGATGGCTGGGGTGGCGTTGAATCTGCTTATATTGAGCTTGATTTAGAAAAAGAGCCAATGATATTTGCACAAATTTTTGAAAGTCCAGACGGAAGTAATTGGGGAATGAAAATCGTTCCTGAAAATGCAATTGAAGATCATGAGTGGGGATTATACTTAATTCCAGATAATAATCTTAAATGGAACAAATATGCTGGTGTAGATGTTAAAAGTGTACTTGATGACGACTTTACTGCAATCTATGGAACAAAGGTTAAAGTGAAACTTTGGATGCTTGCAGCAGGTGGTCCAGAATCAATCGTATCTGTTTCTGAAATAAAAGTAATTAATACAAAATAGTTAAATTAAAGTAGTATATGGGCGGTTGCATACTGCAATCGTCCATATTAAAAGATTCATAAATTAATACTGTATCTTTAGCTAATAATTTATAGTATAGAAGGGCATGGTGTTTTAGTGAAAAAACGGATAAAATCTTTGCTTAGTATTGTATTAGTCATTACCATGACCGGGTGCAGCACAGGAAAGTCTAGTCAGATAAATGAAGAGTCAAGGTATCAAAAAGACATAGCCAGAATCAATCGATATGAAAGTAATATACCCTCTAATTATAAGTTAATAGATTATAAGGACAGGGCCTTAAAATTTGATAAATTAGTTTTTGATTACAAGAGTAATGGAATGTACTTACCCTTAATATGGGAGGATAGTAGCAACTCTTCCTTTGGCATACCAGCCTATGTTGGAGATGGAAGAATGCATCAAGATGGTGCCCAGGAAGCTGTTACAGGGATAGCGGCAGTATTAAGTGCTACTTTATTAGGTGTTAATAAAAGTGACCAGAATGGAATTAATTATGTTAAGCAATTAAGTGCATATTATTCAGAGGATGAAAAAATTATACTAAATAATCCGAGAGGAAGCTCAGCTACTACATCAATGTGGTATTTGATTTATCCAGCTATTTTGTTTACTCAGGTCTCAATTCATTATCCTGCTGAGACTAATATAAGAGAACAAGCACTTGAAAATATTGAGTCCTGGTATAAAGCGTATCAGGTAATGCGTGAAAGTAACACCTTTGATTATACAGGTTTTAATTTTATTACAAATGAACCTTATAAAAATGGAATATGGACAGAGCCAGATTGCATTGCAGGAATTGCTCTTTTATTATATTATGGATATGAACTATCAGGTAATGATGAATATCTTGAAGGGGTAAGATTTGGTTTAGAATATCTAACAGAATACTTTGCTAGTCCGCTTTATGAAGCTTTGTTATATTTTGGACCTTACCTTGCAGCAATGTTTAATGCAAAGTTTGAGACAAATTTTAATGTTCTTGATATCATGAACGATGTATTAAATGGAAGTTCCATTCCAAGAGGTGGATGGGGTTCCATTACAGGCACTTGGGGTGATTATAGTATGAATGGGTTAATGGGAAGTACCAGTGATGGTGGTGGCTATGCTTTTGCCATGAATACCTTTGCAGCTGCCTATGCCATGTCACCTGTTGTAAAGTATGATAGCAGATATGCCACATCCTTAGGAAAATGGTATTTAAATCTTGTTAGTAATTCGAGATATTATTTTTCTGATCAAACAAATAAAGTAAATCAATCAGCTAGTTTAAATGAATATGCTGCTGACTTTGCAAAGAACAAAGGATATGTTATTCCTTATGAGGGGATTAGGAAAAGTCAGAATTCAAAAACACCATGGTTTGGTGGAGATCCTACCGTTTATGGATGGGCTGATACTGATTTTTCACTTTATAGTGGTGCGCATATTGGAATGATGGCATCCATTATAGAGGAAACGAATGTAAAAGCTATATTAAAAATAAATCTAAATAAAGCAGATTTATTTTCACAGGATTATAGTACATACTTAATGTATAATCCTTATGAGAAAGAAAAAACAGTCTTGTATTATAAGGTAAGTGAAGGTGCTGTTGATTTATACAATAGTGTCACTAAAGAAATGATTGCAAGTAATGTTACAGATAAGACGAAGATAAAAATTCCAGGACAGGATTCAGTTGTAGTTGTTGAATTACCGACTGGAACGAGCACAGAACATAAAGGAAGGTCATATGTTGTTGATGGTAAGATAGTTGCAGCAGATGCAGTATCAGTTAAGGTTAATAATTATAGCAACAATGATAGAGTATCAGGAGAATTCCAGATGCCACTTACTTGTATTAGTTCAATTCCAGATGATTACGTAAAAGAAATCATAGTAAGAGTTAATGATGAGATAAAAGTATTTAATAATATTAATAATATCACATTCTCAACCGAGGAACTGGGAACAGGAAGTACAACATTTAAAATTGAAGTGACAATGAATAGTGGTTTAATTGATAGAACGGATATCCGTTTATCATTACAATAAAAGAGTAAGTGTGAAAGTTAAAACTTTTTACTTAAATAGTATTCAGAGTATGAATGTATATAGTCATTCTAAGAATTTGGAGGAAATTATGGCAATTCACTTAATAGAGGATTTATTATACAGATATCGTAAGGGTAGTCCTGCTGAAAATCCAGAAAAATTAGTCTTTCATGAAGTTTCTGGCTATGATGTTTATAATCCAACAGCAAGCTTTTCCTATAATGGTAAAACGGTTATTTGCGCAAGAGTTGAAAAACGAGAGAGCGAACATTCAGAAGCTATTTTCTTCTATGAGAAGGAAGCAAATCAGTTTTATCCGCTTAAAGGTATCAAAAGCTACACATTGCAAGATCCTTTTATTACTAAGATAGGCGAATACTATGTCTTTGGAGGAACAGAAATATTCCCTCATCCAGAGAATGAAAGTGCATTATGGTGGCATTCAAGATTCTTTTATGGTAAGGATCTATGTGAATTAAAAGAGCTTACAACTGGACCTAAGGGTATGAAGGATATTCGTGTTGTAGAATTAATGGATGGAAGGATAGGTGTATTTAGTCGACCACAAGGTTTAATAGGTGGACGTGGAAAAATTGGATTCACTATAATTAACAGGATAGAAGAATTGAATGAAGAGATTATTAGTGCAGCACCTTTACTTGAGTTATTTGATGATGAAGAGTGGGGTGGTGTAAATGAAGCAATCTGCCTTAAAGACGGTAGAATCGGAATTCTTGGGCATATTGCAAAATTTACATCAGGGGATGTACGTCACTACTATTCCATGAGTTTTATACTTGATCCTAAAACGTTGGAACTTACCGATGTAAAAATTATTGCAGAAAGAGCTGATTTTCTACCAGGACCAGCAAAACGTCTTGATTTAATCGATGTTTTATTCAGTGGTGGGATATTACTAAAAGGT